>DATCOK010000286.1:0-2131 GCA_036564765.1 Candidatus Acidiferrum sp.
CGGAATCCGCCAATTCCCCGGCCGCCGAAGAAAAGCCCGCTTCATGCATGCGCAAATAATCGCCGAGGAGTTCATCAAGACTTTTCTGCCCGGGATAATCCGCGGCATCTTCGAAAAACTCCGTGCAGAAATCCTCCGACAGCCCCACGATTTCAAAAAGTTGGCTGTTGCGGTAGCTTGCCATGGTGGAAACGCCCATGCGCGCCAACACTTTGCGTAGCCCGGCGATCACCGCGGTGCGTACGTGCTCCGCGCCTCGCGGCTCCAGCGCTTCCGCGAATTGCTCCGCGAGATACGGCAGCACCGCGCTCGCTCCGCACGCCACCAGGAGCGCTAGGTGATGGGTATCAAATACCTGCGCCGACTCGATCACCAGCGGTACATCCCACAACCCTTCGCGCACCATCGCCTTCCACACCGCCGCGGCAGCCAGCAGCGCGGGTAAGCACGCGCGCTCTTTGCTGATCGCGCGATCCGAAAGGAGGAGAAGTCCCGGACGTCCGCCGCTACTCAGAGGGGTAGTAGATAGCTGAGTAACCGCGCGACGCGCGCCCGGGACTCCCATGGCGGCGTTGAAGGTGAAATCCACACGGCGAACTTCGCCAAACTTTTCCGCAAGCTGTGCCAGTTGCGCCGCATCGATCAGCGGCGAGGGCAGCGTCACTCCGCCCTTGAGATGCACCTCCAGCGACATCACATGCGCTTCGCGCAGTGGATCGATCGGCGGATTGGTGACCTGCGCAAAGCGCTGCTTGCAATAATCCCAAAGGGTGCGCGGCAAATTCGACAAAAACGCCGGCGGCGCGTCGTCGCCCATGCTCCAGTCCGATTCTTTGCCGTGCACCAGTCCGGAGAAAAGAATTTTAAATTGATCTTCCGTCCAACCCGCCGCCGCAGCCACGCGCTTGGGCTGCTCGACAGACACCGGCAATGCCACCGCAGCCGCCGGAAGAAAATAATGAGCCGACGCCGGACTGCGCTCCAGATGCAGCGCCAGCCGCTTCAAAATATCGCGCCACCGCAAAAACAGACCCGAGGCCGGGTCGGCCAGAATCATTTCGCCCGGACCCAACCGCTGCCGCTCCGCAATCCTCGACTCCTCGAAGTCGATGAGACCGGTCTCCGATCCGGCCACCAGCAGCCCATCATGCGTTAACGTGTAGCGCAGCGGCCGCAACCCGTTGCGATCGAGTTTTGCGCCCACCGACAGGCCATCCGAGAAAACCAGCGCCGCCGGCCCGTCCCACGGCTCGCCCTGCTGCGACAGTGCCGACAGCGCCGCGCGCACATCCCGCGACAAATGTGGATCCTTTTCAAACGCCGGCGGCACCAGCGACAACATCGCCTCGTCCGGCGCCTTGCCTTCCAGCAATTTCAACTCAAACGCATTATCGAAACTCGCCGAGTCGCTGACGTTCGGCTCCAGCGCGCGGAACCACGCGCCCACCTTCAAGGCCGCGCGTTGCTCACGTTGTTTGGCGCGCAGCCAGCGCCGGTTCGAAACAATCGTGTTGATCTCCCCGTTGTGCGCCACGTGCCGGAACGGCTGCGCCAGATCCCACGACGGCTGCGTGTTTGTCGAATACCGTTGATGAAATATCGCGAACGACGCGGTAAACGACGCGTCGCGCAAATCTTCGTAAAATTGCGGGAATTGCCACGGCGTGAGCAAGCCCTTGTACACCACCGTGCGCGACGACAGCGAGCAAATATAGCAGCGTGCCGGCATCGCTACTTCCGCGCGCTTGCGCAGCATGGCCAGCCGCCGTTCGAATCTCGCCGGCGTCTTGGCCGTCTGCCCCTCGACAAAAAACTGCCAAATCTCTGGCATGCTTTCAAGTGCCCGCCGCCCCAGCGAGCGCGGATCCACCGGAACCCGCCGCCAGCCCAGCACCCGCAGCCGCTCCGTCTCCGCCGCGGTCTCCACCGCCGAACGCGCATCCGCCGCCGCCGAGTGCGCGAAAAACGCGAAGCCTAAACCAAAATTCTCAGGCAGCTCGATGCGCTGCTCTTTCGCACGCGCGCGGAAAAATGCCGCGGGCAGCGAAGTCAGCAACCCCGCGCCATCGCCGCTCGCGCCATCCGCGTCCACGCCGCCGCGATGCGTGAGCCGTTCCAGCGCGTTCAATCC
>DATCOK010000287.1:0-10721 GCA_036564765.1 Candidatus Acidiferrum sp.
ACCCTCGACCACGTGGTTCCGCGTTCACGCGGCGGCCGCTCCTCGTGGGAAAATCTCGTGGCCTGCTGCTACCGCTGCAATAACAGCAAGGGCGACCGCACCCCCGAAGAGGCCGGCATCAAGCTGGCTCGCAAGCCGCGGCCCTTCACTCTGCACACTTCGCGGCAACTAATGCGGCTCATCGGCCACCGCGACGAGCGCTGGCGCAAATATCTTTTTTATTAAATCTTTGCCGAATTTACCCAAAAGGCCGCCAAAAACAGCCCTAAGTATCGACATTTCAACCACTTTCCGATTAACAAAACTTAACTCAAAATTTAGCTCTCCCTAGAAACCTTTGAGGCCTCTCCTCCATCTAATCTTTCAATACCACTTCGAGGACACACCCCGGGAAGCAGTTAAGGCCCAACGCCTTAGCTGCTTCTCTCCTTTTAGGCCCCTAGATTTTCCGAATTGCATTTTCCAGCCGGACTCGAGACGGCTCGGCCCTCGTGGGTGACAAGGTTTGCACTCCGAACCTCAGTCTTTACTCCTGATTATCTGTAAATTGAAAACGACGGAGGGGTGGTGTGTGCCCCAGGCTCGCAGTTTGGACCTGAGTCTTTCTTTTGAATTTCGCGAGTAAAAATACCACCAGAAGCTTCGGCGCTGAACGTCGGCCAGCCTAATTCTTCGGCCCAGGCTTCCGCTTGTCCAGATTCGCGTCCAGATGCGCCCGCAACCGCTTCACCACTTCATCTTCCCGCCCGTCATCCAATTCCTTCTGCACTTCCTCCAGCGCGAAGTGCACCACATCATGGTGATGCAACTCCTGCGGCGCCAAAACTTCGCTGAACCTCAGCCACAGCCGGTGCAGTAAATTGACTTCGTTCCCCGTCAGGTTCGGAGCGTGCGGCCCCAGCACCTTGTAAACTTTGTCGCCGTTGGCGAGATGAATCTCCAGGTTGAATTGCGGCTTCTGATCCCCCAGCTGTTCCCAGCCATCGCCAATCTGCCGCGCCTGCTCCTCGGTGGTTTCCTTGGCGGAATGCCCCAGAACAATCGTGCTCGATTTAAGCGCCGTCGCCGCCCGCAAGATGCCGTCCCACAAATCGTTCGCCGCCACCACCGCCAGCCGGATGGACTTGCCGCGCTTCTCCGCCATCGACAGCGCTTGCGAAAATAAATGCTGCTCGATGCTGCCGAACAACTGATCGGCGTCCAGTTCATTTTCCCCGGAAGCCGAGCGCCGCAGTAACCGAATATGCAGCACCACAATGTCGCGCCGCCCCGGCTTGATGCGGTCCAGCACATTTCCGAGGTGATACAGCGCGTAATGATTGCTCACCGGCACCAGAATATTTCCCGGACGCGCGCCCACGCCCTCCGGCGTCAATTCCCCTTCCAGCGCCAGGTTGAACTGGTCCATCTCCACGCGCGCCGCTCCGCCCTGATGCCCGCGCCGCTCGGAAATCGTAAACACGATGTACAGCAGGATCGAAAATGCGCCGCCGGCCACCGTGGCAATCGGCTTGGTAAACAGGTTCACGAACGCGATCAGGAACAGCGTCAGCGTGATCAGTCCCAGTCCCACCGGAATTTGCACGCCGTTGATCTGAAAATTCAGCGGCACCTGAAACTCGCGTTGTCCCGGCCGCGTGTAACGCAGCACCAGCACCGCCAGCCCGTTCATCGCAAAACTCCAGATCACTCCGAAGGCATACAGGTTGGCCAGAAACGTGACATCGCCGCGACTGATGATGATGGTTATGATCTGCAGAAACACCACGATATTAATGATCCGGTAGCTGGTCCCGAACTTCGGATGCGGCTGGCGAAACCAGTCGCTCAAAACTCCGTCTTCCGACACCCGGTTCAGCACCCCATTCGAACCCACGATCGCGGTATTCACCGCGCCCGCCAGAATCAGCGTGCCCACCACCACCACGAACGCATGGAAAACCAGCCGGATGAAAAACGGCCCTTCCAGGCTCATGGCCAGCCCGCCGATTAAATTCTCGAGGAAGCCCTGCCGCACGTCGTCGGGAATGATCATCACCGCGAAGAACGAAACCAATGAGGTGAACACCAGGCTGTAGATGAAAATCACCAGCCCGGCTTTGCGCAAATTTTGCAGCTTGGGACTTTCGATTTCGCGGTACACCTGCGCCAGCGACTCTTCGCCGCTCATGGCCAGTACCGAATGTCCCAGCGCGATGAAAATCGCGATGATCCCGAACATGTGCGGCAAACTGCTGTGCGCCAGCCACCCCAGCGCGCTCGCTCCCAGCCGCAAATTCCGCGGATGCGGCCACGGCGGCAGCGCTGAATGCCGCACGATCACGGTGTACGTGCACCACGCGATCAGCATGACTACCATCACGGTGACCAACTTCATGATGTGCAGCGCTTTTTCGCTCGACTCCGAAACGCCCTTGGTATTTTCCCACCAGAAATATACGGTGACCACCACCGCGAATCCTGCCGAAATCAGGCTGGTGATTCCCGGCGTCAGCGGCCCGCTGATGTGCAGGTACTGCACCAGCTCGCTGATCAGTCCGGAAAGATATTGCCCCGCGGCCACCCCGCTGATCGGCCCGGTCAAAACATAATCGAACATCAGCGCCGAAACGCTGAATTTGGCCAGCGTCCCGCCCAGCGCACTCTTCACCGCGCGGTACACTCCGCCGCGCACGAACATGCTGCAGCTTTCGACGTACACCGCGCGCACGGCGTACGAAAAAACCATGATGGCCAGGATGAACCACGGCGCGGTCTTGCCGATGTAGCCTTCCGCTTCGCCGCCCGCGTAATAAGCCGAGGAAGCCAGATCGTTCAGAACGATAGCGGCAGCGCGCCAGAAAGAAATGAAGGTCAGGAGCGCCGTCGTGGCTACGATGACACGCGGAACCCCTGCTCCCCGGCCGCTGGGGGCAACCGGAGTGTTAGAAATCGTACTCATGTATGGATATCGATCTACCCGAGACTAAAATCGTCGCACTTTTCCCCAGCGAAGTCTAGTTGCCGAGGCCGTTAACGCCGCAGAAAATCGTTTTTCTAGCTACTATCGAGCCGTTATCGAGTCACCTTGCGAAACGCCACCGCGCACGCGTCGCATGGGCAGATCGCCCGCAGATAGTCGTAGCTGAAAATTCCCGTGTTGTGCCCGTCATTGAAACTGATCTGCACCGCGTAGTTCCCCACCTGTGTCGCCGATTGCGCCTTAATTTTTGGCTTGAACATCGGCAAAGCCGGCGATGAAATCGGCGCGGCCTTCGCGCCCGCATGTTTATGTTGCTCTTCCTGGTCGCGCTTCTCATTGCACGTCGCGCAGGGACACTCTTCCCGCAAATACGCAAAATCGAAATGGCTGGCGTGCTGGTCCGCCCAGGTGATATCCACGCCCGCTCCACTCGAAACATGAATCTTGATAGCTAACGGTTTTTTTCGCTGATCGACAGGAATCGGCATCGCCCTGTTACGACCGCCCCGGCTTGTTAATTCCGTCGCAGCAGTCCCCCGGCGGAATGGGATTGCCGTGAGGACACGTTTTCGGATGCCCCAGAAAAGTGCAGATGCGCTGGTCCAGTTCCGGGCTGATGATGTGCTCGAATTTGCACGCCTGCGTGTGCGCCTCCGAATCGTCAATCGCAAACGTATCCTTGAATAACCGCTCCGCCAGCCGGTGGCGCCGCACTACGTCGCGCGCGCGGCGGCTGCCTGTCTCCGTCAGCCGCACATCCGCCTCGCGCATTTCCACCAATTTGAGATCCGCCATGCGCCCCAGTGACCGCACTGCATCCGACGGACCCGGCGTGCGAATTCGCTCGAGATTCGCATCCGTGCCTTCTTCGCCGCACATCCAGATGCGTTCCAACAGATGATCAAACCGAATTTCATCGTCCAGCGAAACCGTCAAATCCGATTGCGTGGTGTCCAGGCTCAAGCGCCCGTGCGCCAGTTCGATGCGCCGCCCGGCCTGCCGCGCGATGTCCGGATCGTGCGTCACCATCAGAATCGTGTGGCCCGCTTCATGCAGCGCGCGAAAAATATCGATCACCACCGCTTCGTTCGCTTCATCCAGATTGCCCGTCGGCTCATCGGCCAGAATCAATTTAGGTTGATTGATCAAGGCCCGGGCGATGGCCACCCGCTGCTGCTCTCCGCCGGAAAGTTGCGCAGGCAAATGTTCCAGTCGGTCGCCCAGCCCCACGCGCTTCAGTGCCTCTTCCGCCTGTTTCTCATCCGTCACGCTGTGAAAGTATTGCGCCAGCATCACGTTTTCCAGCGCCGAGAGGTACGGCACCAGGTGAAATTGCTGAAAAACAAATCCCACTTTTTCCGCGCGATAGCGCACCAATTGGCTCTCGCTGCGCTTGCTCAAATCGATGTTGTCAACCACCGCCCGGCCGGACGTCAAGCGGTCCAGCCCGCCCAGAATATTGATCAGCGTGGTTTTTCCCGAGCCCGACGGGCCCATCAGCGCCACCCACTCGCCGGCATTCACGCTGAAACTCACCCCGTCCAGCGCGCGCAAATCGCCGTACCGCTTCATCAGCGTATCGACCACCACTTGCGGCGATCCCGAATCCACCGAGCTCACGCCTCACCCCGAAACACCGCAGCGGGCGAAATATTCGCCAGTCGCCGCAGCGGATACGCGCTGACAATCGCCACTAAAATAGTGAGCACCACCGAAACAGGATACACAATCAAGCGCGGGCGCGCCGCGACGCCAAAAACCGCTTTGCCCAGCCAAATGGAAAGCACCAGCCCGAGCGCGCCGCCAATCAATCCGCCGGTCAGCCCGAGTACCACAGCCTCCGCCAGAAACAAACGTAACACCCGCCGCGTCGCGCCCCCAATCGCCTTCATCAGCCCCACATCATTTTTGCGTTCCATCGCCACGTTGCTCATCGCCGCCATCACGCACAACCCCGTCAGCGCCAGCACCAGCGCCGTCGTGGCCGTCAGCAATCCGGTAATGCGGTTGTAAATCTTCGCTTCCGCATCCGTGAATTGCCGCAATCCATGCACATCCGCTTCAGGAATTTTTTGCGCCAGCCCGGCAATGTACTCGCGAATCTCCCGCGGCGTTCCTGCCACGCTGATCTGCATCAAGCTGATTTTCCCCGGCAGATTCGCGAGTCGCTGCGCCGCTTCGAGTCCAATCTGAATCTGGCTGTCCGACTCGTCACCGCGAAAAGGGGTCAGGAACGCAATGCAACTCTCGTCCCGTCCGGAATAGCGCAGCGTCAGAGGATCTCGCTGTTGCGCCTGCAATTGTTCGCCGGCTTTTGGACCGACGACGCACAAATTCTCCTCGCGTGAAGGCGCCACCTGATGCGAATTCTGCGGCATCGCGATTCTCACCGACTCCACGTCCATTCGCTTACCGGCCAGCACCGCTTTTATGGGCTTGGTGACAGCAGGAGAGGAAACATCGGCGACCAGGTAGAGATTGGAAGCGACCGAGATAACCCGCCGCTTCGAAAATTCACGCACCTGCTTCACGACATCTTCGTTGAGAAAAGCACCGGAGGAGGAAGAGCCCGGGGCTTGAGGCGCCACCACCACATTGGTACCGAACGCGCGAAACTCTTTCGTTAACCGGCTGCGTGCATCCACTTCCAGATTCAACAGCGCCGCCGTCAGCGCCGCGCCCGCCCCGAGTGCCAGCAACACCACCAGCAAACGCCCGCGTTGCGCCGCAAACAATCGCCGCACAATGCGCCAGAACATTTTGCGGTCCGGCATTATTCGCCCCGCAAAATCGGCGCCGGTTCATACCGTGAAGCGCGGCGCAACGGAATCGCGCTGCCCGCCAGCGTCACTAGCGCCGCCAATCCGATCACGCTGATGAACACCAGCAGCGACGGCTCCGGAGCTACTCCAAAAATCTTCTCACCCAGGATGCGCGCCAGCACAATTCCCAGCGCGTAACCAATTCCGCCGCCCACAAACGCCAACAACAACTGTTCGGCCGCCAGCAGAAATCCGATGGTCCCCGATCCCGCGCCGATCGCTTTCATCAACCCGATCTCCGTGCGCCGCTCAATCACCGAAGCCGCCGAAGACGCCCCCACCGCCAGCGCCGCAGCCAACAAAGCCGCCAGCGTCGCCAGCCACAGCAGCGTTTTTACTCGCGTCAAAATGCTGCCTTCGCCTTCCGCCACGCGCCGGATGACCCGCGCATCCACGTCCGGCAACACCTGCTTGATCTGATAGGCAATCGAGGAAGCGTAAGGACTGCACGACCACCGCTCCAGCTCCGCGGCGTTCATCGTCGCCGGATTCCTTCGCCCAAACTCATCTTCCGGCTTGGTCAACGCGCTGACATACAACCGCCGGTACTCCCCCGGCTTACCCGCCAATTTCTGCGCGATTTGCAGCGGCGCAATCACCGCCTCATCTTCCGGCCCGCCGCTCGAAAGTATTCCTGTCACCGTCAGCGCCACATTTTTCTCAGCCGCTGTCTGAACGTGTACGATGTCTCCGACTTCGACGTTCTCGCGCTTAGCGAGCGACTTCCCCACCAGGCACTCCTGCGCTCCGTCCTCGAACCAGCGCCCCTCGACACTCCACCATGAATTGGTCTGCTCCATGCCGGTGACGTACACGCGTCCATCCGGGATGCTGACGGAATGGTGCGCCCACGTCCCGATCAAGGTGGTTTTAGCGGGACCCGCTTGGGTGAAAGGCGTCAAAAGTGGTTGCGAAGATTTGATCCAGACTTCGGTAGGAACTTCCAGCACCGGCGCGAACCCCACAATATTGTTCCGCCAGAAAATTGTTTTGAGCTTACCCAACTCGGATTCCGGCAGATAACTTCCCGCATTCACCGGCCGGTAATCCACTCCGCCAATTTCCAGCGGCAACGAATCGGCCTGCGGCGTAACCAGCAGATTCGCGCCCAGCCCGCGAAATTCGTGCGCCAGCCGGTCGCCCACGTCCAGCGACACGCTGAACGCCGCCGTCACCACCGCCATCCCCAACGCCAGCGCCGCGCCGGTCAACAGTTTTCGGCGCGGGCGACGTCCAAACGAATCGGCAACAAGGCGCAGGAACATGGCGGGAATGTCGCGCGTAACGCTAGCGCGGTACCTCTTGGAAAGCCTGAGCGAGACTGGCGAGATCGATCACGATATCGTTGCCGTCCACGTGCGACGGCACGCCCACCGGATTGCAGCCGCCTTGTTCGCCCACCGACGGCACATAAATCGCCGACCCACAGTGCCGGCAAACCACGTTTTGCCCGTCCTGCCGGTAGCCTTCCGCGCCGCAAATGCGGCAGGCATCCAGCGCCGTGCCGAATCCGTTGGGCTTCTTGATCACCATGAAACGCAGCGATTGATTATTCACATTCACCGTGAACAGATGCAGCTTGTCATCCTCCACCTGCGTCAACGGAACGCGCACCGTGCTGCCGATCGCCGCCAGCGGTGTGGAAGACGGCGGCGCGGAATTCGCGCGCGCATAAATAAAATCCGCGGTGAGCACCAAAATCACCACCAGGCACGCGGTGGCCGCAGCCATCATCCAGTTCCGTTGTCGACGATTCTGCGAATCTAGCAGCCGGCGCTCCGCTTCATTGATCGCTGGCTTCGGCTCACCAGGTTTCCCGCCCTTCGAATGCGACACCGTCTGCCATTCGCGCAACACCAGCAGCGCCGCCGCGCCAAAAATCAGCACGAAGAAAAACAATTCGTTGCGCACCACCGGCCCGATAATTGACATCTCCGTCTTGCTCGAAGGCAGCCACTGCGATTCGCTCAACTCATGCAAGCCCGTCAGCCCCAGCTGAAACGCCACCAGCATCAAGATCCCGCTGGTCACCGCAAAAAATCGATGCAGCGGCACGCGCAAGGTGCCCTTGAAGAAAAACAAGCCTACCGCCACCGCTCCGGCGATTCCCGCAATCGTCCCGATCCAGGTCTGCAAGCCCGCGCTCGACAGCTCCACCGCGCGCAGAATCAGCGCCAGCTCCGCCCCTTCGCGCAACACCATCAGGAACACAAACAGAAATATCCCCCAGCCCGCAGCGGTGCCCACCCGAGTGGCATACGCTTCCACTTTTTTCTCGATCTCATTTTTCAGGTGGCGCGCAACGCGGTTCATCCATACGATCATCGTAATGACGAAGAAGGCCGCCACCAGCATCAGCAGGCCTTCGAAGCCATCCTGATTGATGTGCCAGTTTTCCAGCGCGATGGCCACCGCCAGGCTCAGCGCGGCGGCAGCCGCGACGCCGAACCACACAAATCGTGCCAGGTGAGCGCGGCCGGTGCGGGAGAGATAAACGAGGATGATGCCGACAACCAGAGACGCTTCGACACCTTCACGGAGAGCGATGAGGAAAGCCGGGAGCAACGATTCTCCAGTTGTTAATGATTTGCAACTACAAATAAGTGTACGCTCGCGCCTCTAACCCGTCAAGCCGAGCGCTTTCTCGTACATCCGTCACGGTAGAATGAACTTCTAACCACTTCCATGATCCCCGTCACACTTCGCCAACTCGCCTCCGCCTTTCTCTCCGCGCTGCTCCTCGCTTCGCCTGCCCTTTCACAACCCGCCCTGTTGCAAGAAGAGGCCAATCCCGCTAAGGGCGAACCGCGCATCGAACTCCACACCGACCTCAAGCGCGCGCAAAAAGCCGCCGAACGCGGAGACCAGGCCGAAACTGAAGGCAAGCTGGACCAGGCCCTGCTCCACTATCAGGAAGCCGTCTACTACGCCCCGAAAGAGCAGAAGTACGCGCTCAAGGAAGCCGCCCTGCGTTCCAAGCTTGTACGCACCCACGTGGACGCCGCGGAAAAAGCCGCCCTCGAAGGCCGCATGGAACGCGCCACCGAAGAGTTGCGCAAGGCTCTGCTGATCGACCCCCACAACACCATCGTGGCCGAACGCCTGACGCAAATGAAATCGATGGACGACGAGCCGCCCAGTAAAGCGCAACTGGAAATCACCGGCCTGCCCAAGCTGCAACCCAAGAGCGGCAAACAGGACCTGGACCTGCGCGGCGAAACCAAATCCGTCTACGAAGAATTGGCCGCGCGTTTCGGCGTCAAAGCCTCCTTCGATCCCGACGTCACCGGCCACGAAGTCCGCTTGCGCTTACACGACGTGGATTTCTACACCGCGCTCTCCGTGCTCGGCACGCAAACCGGCACGTTCTGGCGCGCGCTCAATCCGACGCTCATTTTCGTGACCAATGACAATCCCGAGAAACGCAAACAGTACGCCCCCGAAGCTCAGCAGGTCTTCTCGCTCCCTGCTTCCGTCGCGCCCGATGAAATGACCGAATTGCTGCGCGTGGTGCGCGACATCACCGGTGCCACGCACCTCGAACTCGACACTCGCAGCCGCACCATCACCATCCGCGACACGCCCGCGCATCTCGCGCTTGCCGGTCAACTGATTCAGGAAGTCGAAAAAGCCCGTGGCGAAGTGCTCCTCGACATCGAACTGCTTGAAGTGGACCGCGGCGCCATGCAAAAACTCGGCCTCACTCCGCCATCCTCCACTTCCCTGATTCTCCTCACGCCCAACAACATAAAACAACTCGCTTCCTCCACTGATCTCGCCAACCTGCTGACCAACGCGCAAAACGTTTTCACCGGCAAAGGTTTCTCCAGCATCCCGCCCTTCATCCTGCTGGGCGGCGGCCTCTCCACCTTTCTCCTCACTTTGCCGGGAGCCAGCGTGAATTTTTCCGACTCGCTTTCGCTGGTCCGCAGCGGCCGCGAAGTTTTCCTGCGCGCGCAGGACGGCAAGCCCGCCACATTTTTCGTGGGCGACCGCTTCCCCGTCACCCTCTCGCTGCTTTCCACCAGCCTCGGCACCGGAGCCAGTTTCGCCGGAGCCGTCGGCGGCACCACTTTCCCCGAAACAAATTTCGCCGTGGGTGCCAATCCCAGCGCGCTCACCCCGGGCCACTTCACCGGCGGCACGCTCCCCGATCTCGCCGTGGTGTTCAACAATTCGGCGGCAAATACCTTCACCATTTTGCAGAACCAGGACAACGGCAACTTCGTGCAAGTCGCCACCCCGCCCATCACTTTCGGCGCCGACGAAAAAGGCCAGGTCGCCATCGGCACCGGTGTCCTCCGCACCGACAGCACCAAATTCACCACCGCTCAACCCGAAGATCTTCTGGTGGTGAACTCCACCACCAACAACGTTTCCGTCCTGCTCGGCAATACCGACGCCAACGGCGTCTCCAACGGCACTTTCACCGAAGCCCCCGGCTCGCCCATCGCCGTCGGAAAAAATCCCAGCTCCATCATCGTCGCGGACTTCAACGCCGACGGCATCCTCGATTTCGCCGTCACCAATAAAGACGACTCCTCCATCTCCATTTTCCGCGGCGCCGGCGACGGCACTTTCACGCAATTCCCAGCCTCGCCATTTCTGCTCGATAAAAAAACCGAAGCCGCTCCCGTTGCCATGGTCTCGGGAACTTTCCGCCAGGGCGACATGACCGACCTCGCCGTCGTGAATCAAACCTCCAACACGGTTTCCATTCTGCTAGACAACATCGACACCAACGGCAATATCACCCTCACCGAAGCGACCAACTCGCCCATGACCGTGGGCGCGTCCCCAGTCGCCATCGCCACTGGCGACCTCAACACCGACGGCGTCGGCGATCTAGCCATCGCCAACCAGGGCGACAATACCATCACCATCCTGCTCGGCAGCACCACCATCGACGGCACCTTCACCGTCTCCCCCAGTTCCCC
>DATCOK010000288.1:0-16738 GCA_036564765.1 Candidatus Acidiferrum sp.
CACCATGAGCGTTTCCGCCGTTCAGCCGACTTGGATGACTTCGGGATTCAAAATGTTGGGAGGGCGCTTGCCGTCGAAAAAATCGCGGACGTTGGTGGCGGCGATGCAGGCCATTTTTGTGCGGGTCTCGAGCGAAGCGGAAGCGATGTGGGGAGCAAGAACCACGTTGAGCCGTTTCAATCCGGAATGGAGGAAGGGCTCGTTTTCATAGACGTCCAGCGCGGCGCCGGCGATTTTTTTGCTTTCGAGGGCGTGGACCAGAGCGGCTTCATCGACCACCGAGCCGCGCGCGGTGTTGATCAGGAAGGCCGTGGGCTTCATGCGGTAAAACTTGGCGGCGTCGAATAATCCCTGCGTGCCGGAAGAGAGTGGCACGTGTACGCTGACGAAATCGGAGTCGGCGAGCAGGGAATTGAAGTCGCGATACTCGGCGTTCAACTCTTTTTCGACGGCTTCGTCGGCGCGCTGGACGTCCGTATACAACACTTTCATTTTGAATCCGGACGCGCGGCGGGCCATAGCACGGCCGATACGCCCGAAACCCACTAGGCCGAGAGTTTTTCCGTAAACGTCGGCGCCGACCAGTTGATCGAGGTCCCAACCTTTCCAATTTCCGGAGCGCGCGAGCGTTTCGCCTTCTCCGAGGCGGCGAGCGACGGCCATCATGAGGGTCCAGGCAAAGTCGGCGGTGGTTTCATCGAGCACGCCCGGAGTATTGGTGGCGGCGACGCCGCGCTTGGTACATGCGGGAAGGTCGATATTGTCATAGCCCACGGCGACGTTGGCAACCATGCGCAATTTCGTAGCACCGCGAAGCAACTGGTCGTCCACACGTTCGGTGAGGAGGCAGACCAAGCCCTGTTTGTCGGCGATGCGCTTGAAAAGTTCTTCGCGGGAGATGCGCTCGGGCTGGGCCCAATATTCGACGTCGCACTTTTCTTGGAGAATCTGGCGGGCGGCGTCGAAGAGCGGCCGGGTGGAAAAAACTTTCGGTCTGGGCATTCTTGAATCCTCAGTTTCGCTGGAAAAATACACTAACATAGCTGCTGCGTGGCGGGCACGCTCCGTTGCCACCGCGCCGCGAGTGTAACTATAGTGGCAAAGACGCGGGCACGCGGCGGGATCGATGGCAAAACTTGATTCGCGAGTGATTGGCGAACTGGAAAAGATTGTCGGCCGGGCGATGGTTTTGCATCGTTCAGAGGACGTGACGCTGTACGAGTATGACGCCTCGGTGGAAAAAGGGCGGCCGGGGGCGGTGGTATTTCCTTCTTCGACGGAAGAGGTGGCGCGAATTGCGCGATTGGCCGCTGAACACGATGTGCCGGTGATCGGGCGCGGGGCAGGCACCGGCTTGTCGGGCGGAGCGCTGGCGCGCACCGGCGGTGTGATGATCGCGTTCACGCGTATGAATCGCATTCTGGAGGTGGACTACGAAAATCAACGCGCGGTAGTACAGCCGGGCGTGGTGAATTATGAATTGACGCGCGCGGTGCAGCACGCCGGATTATATTTTGCGCCGGATCCTTCGAGCCAGAGATCGTGCACGATCGGCGGGAACGTTCTGGAAAACGCCGGCGGGCCTCACACACTGGCATATGGAGTCACTTCGAACCATGTGATGGCGCTGGAGTTGGTGCTGCCCGACGGCGAGATTGTGCGTGTAGGTAGCCGGCACGGGGATAGCACCGGTTACGATCTCGCCGGGCTTTTTGTGGGATCGGAAGGTACGCTGGCACTGGTCACGGAGATTACTGTGAAACTCTTGCGGCAGCCGGAGAGCGTCAAGACGCTGCTGGCGATTTTTGAAAGCGTGGACGACGCGGCGGAAAGCGTGGCACAGATCACTGCGCGGGCGATCACGCCGACGGCCTGCGAAATGATGGACGGCTGGACGCTGCGGGCGGTCGAAGAATACATTCACGCCGGATATCCGATGGACAGCGGTGCGGTTTTGCTGATCGAGCTGGAAGGGCTGGCCGAGACGGTGGTTTCACAGGCCGCGGCCGTAGACGAGGTGTGCCGGGCGCATCAAGCGCGGGAAGTGCGGATCGCGCGCGACGCGCAGGAGCGCGAACTTTTGTGGAAGGGGCGAAAGAATGCGTTTGGAGCGATGGGGCGGCTAGCGCCGAGCAACTATGTTCTCGATGGCGTGATTCCGCGCTCGAAGATTCCGCTGGCGCTGCGGCGGATTCAGGAGATTGGAGAGCGGTACAACTTCAAGATTGGAAATATTTTTCATGCGGGGGATGGGAACTTGCATCCCATCGTGCTGTTTGATCCTCGCGATGCCGGGCAGTATCAGAAAGCTATCGATGCTTCCGCGGAGATTATTCGTTACTGCGTGGAGATCGGAGGAGCGCTGACCGGCGAGCACGGCATCGGGATTGAGAAGAGCGAATTAATGCCGCTGCTGTTTTCGGATGCGGATTTCGCGCTGATGCAGCGGGTTCATGATGCGTACAATCCCAATTCCGGGCTGAATCCTGGGAAAGTGTTTCCATTGAATAAAGGTTGCGGGGAGATTACGCCGCGAGCACAGGCAGCGGTTCGAGCCAATCCGCTGTGAGCAGGGGGAACGCGGCGACCGACGCGATGGTTGGCAGGCTGGAGGCGCTGCTCGGCGCGAACTTTGTGGCGTCGGATGCTGCAGCGCGCGAAGAGTATGCGGTGGATGAAATCCTGCCTGCGGCGGTGGTCAAGCCGGAAAAGGCGGAGCAGGTTGAGGCGATTATCCGGTTCGCGGGAAGCGAAAAGCTTGGGGTGATTCCGTGCGGTCGCGGCAGCAAGCTCGGTATCGGCATGCCGCCGGAGCGTTACGACGTAGCGCTGGCGATGACAGGGCTGAAGCAGATTGCCTACTACGACCCGGACGATTTGACACTTAGCGTTGATGCAGGGATGGAGTTGTCGACGTTGGCGGAGGCGCTCGGAGCGCATCGCCAATTTCTCCCGCTGGCCTTGCCGTTTTTTGATGAGTGCACGGTGGGCGGAGCGGTGGCGTCGGGCGTCAGTTCGTCGCTGCGCGAGGGGTACGGAACCGCGCGGGATTTTCTGCTTGGCGCGGAATTCGTGAGCGGCTCCGGAGCGCTGACAAAAAGCGGCGGACGCGTGGTGAAAAACGTTAGCGGGTACGATTTGCATAAGCTGCTGATCGGCTCGCTGGGAACGCTGGGGGCGATCACGCGGCTGAATTTCCGGACGTCTCCATCGCCACAAGGCTATGGAGACCTGGTCGCGGGGTTTTCTACCGTCGAAGCGTTGCTACAATTTCACAGTCTCGTCAAAAAATCGCCGCTGACTCCTAGTGCGTTTCAGCTTTTGTCACCGGAGGCCGCGAAGATTGTGGTGGAGTTCAGGGAAGACCGGAGCGCGGCGTTACCAGTCTGGTTCGGCGAGGGGCTGTGGCATGCGTGCGTGTTGTTTGAAGGCGCGGAGGCAGTGATCCGGCGTTATTCCACCGATCTGGTTGCTTTTGCACAACAGGCCAGCGCTTCTTCGGTTCAGCTCTTGGATATTGCGGCGAGCGAATCTTTGAGTGGGGCTTTAAGAGAGCTTCTCGGTTTGCAGGCGTGGTCAGCGCCGACTGCGACGATTTTTCGTATTCATGCGTTGCCGGTATTTTCGACGGGAGTCGTTCGGTTGCAGGACTTCGCTAAGAAATGTTCCTTCGCGTGCAGTATTTTTGGAAACGCATCCGGCCCACTGTATTTCTCCGTGCATCCCGGTGCGTCGAACGAGCAAACCATCTCCGCACTGGCACAGTTATCCGCGGATGTCTTTGAGTACGCCGCTTCCCAACAGGGCGAGGTATCGATTCCGTTTTGCCCCACCGAACTAAAACGCTTGGTAAATGTCTGGGGACCGGCGAAAAAAGATGCGCAGATGATGCGGCGTGTGAAGAACGCTTTTGATCCGGAGAATATTTTCGCTCCGGGGCGTTTTGTAGCGGGAATTTAATCGCGCCATTGGTGCCTTCGGCTGTGATCGCAGCCATAGTTGTGGCCCTAAATGTTTCGTCTGCGATCGGCATCGCCCCGGATTATCATGAGGTGGTCAACCAACGCGATGGCCGACAACTCCATTCCAGGTTTTCATCCCGCTTACGAAGATTACGCGCGCTGCATTCGTTGCGGCATCTGCCTGAACGCCTGCCCGACGTACCGATTGTGGAATCTGGAGGCGGATTCGCCGCGCGGGCGCATTCATCAAATGATTCAGGTGGAAGACGGCGTAGTGCCGGTCACCGATTCGTTTGTCGAGCATATCGACAAATGTCTCGACTGCCGCGCCTGTGAGACGGCCTGCCCGTCCGGTGTGGAGTACGGGAAGCTGGTGGAATACGCACGGGCGGGTATTGAACGTGAGTACCAGCGGCCATTTGTTTCGCGGGTAGCGCGAGATTTTGTTTACCGGCGGCTCCTGCCGTATCCCAGCAGGATTGCAGCGGCTGCGCGTCTGCTGCGTTTTTATCAGCGTTCGGGACTGCAATCTTTGGCACGCTCTACGGGATTGCTCAAAGTGTTGGGATTGGCGCAGCGCGAACAGTTATTGCCACGCATCGACAAGGAATTTTTCTTTGGCAAATTGGGGCAAACGTTTCCGGCAGCCGGGAAGCGGCAGGCGCGGGTGGCCTTTTTTGCGGGTTGTGTGGCGAACGTGTCATTCGCGGAATTGAACGCGGCGACGATTCGGGTGCTGGCTGCTAACGGGTGCGATGTGGTGATTCCGCGAGAGCAGTTGTGTTGCGGGGCGCTGCCTGCGCATGCGGGCGTACGCGACGTGGCCCGGCAACTGGCGCGCAAGAATCTTGCGGCGTTTCAACTCGCAAACGTGGATGCCATCGTTACGAATGCGGCCGGTTGCGGGTCGACGCTGAAGGAATACGATCACCTGTTTACTGCGGACGAATGGGAATTCGCTGCGGCGAGAGCGTTCGGCAAAAAGACGCGCGACGTTACGGAATTTCTAGCTGAGTTGGGCGTGCAGGCCCCTCTGCGGGCGCTGCCACTGCGCGTGACGTATCAGGACTCATGTCATCTGTTGCACGGGCAGAAGATTCGGGAGGCACCGCGGAAATTGTTGCGCGCGATTCCGGGGTTAGAGTTGGTGGAGTTGCCGTTCACGGAGATTTGTTGCGGCTCGGCCGGCGTTTATAACGTGACGGAGACGTCAGCGTCGCTGGAATTGTTGGCGGAAAAGATGCGCCACGCGCAGTCGACCCAGGCCGAAGTAATTGCCACGTCGAATCCGGGATGCCTGTTGCAGTTGCGGGCCGGGGTCGAGATGCACGGCACGACACAGGAAGTCCTACATGTCGTAGAGTTGTTAGATCGCGCGTACTCACAGTCGTAGGAACCATTCGAGGTCAGCAACCAATCCGTCGTTGTGGCCGTCTAATCCCCTGCAATTACTAGACTTAGCGTCGTGCGGATTGCAGCCAAATATCGGCAAAAATGCGGGAACTTTCTCTGCAGTTCGCGGGAAACAACCTATGAAACGCAGCTTGCCTGATCCGGAGCGATGAAAATTCCTGAAGAAGATCAGGACGAAACGCTGCTCAAACGCTCCGCCAAGGGCGATGAGGCCGCGTTCACGGCGTTGTATCGCAAGCACGCGGGTGTGCTGTATCGCTTTGCGTTGCGCATGACCGGCAGCGCGTGGGGAGCGGAAGAGATTGTGCAAGATGTGTTCATGACCTTGATTCGCGATACCGGCAGGTATGACGCTGCCCGGGGCAGCTTGCCGGCATTTCTCTTCGGCATTGCGCGGAACAAGGTGATGAAACACAACGAGCGGCTGCCGCGCGAAATCGCGTTGGTAGAACGGCATGAAGACGGTACCGGCGCGGGCGTGACTCTGCGCGATTCGTACACGCCGGCGATGTGGGCGGAACAACGCGAGCGGCTGGAAAAAGTTCGAGCGGCGGTGATGGAGCTGCCGGTGGAATTTCGCGAGGCGGTGGTGCTCTGTGAACTGGAAGAGATGAGCTACAACGAAGCGGCGCTCATACTCGATTGCCCAATTGGCACAGTGCGTTCGCGGCTGCATCGCGGACGGGCGCTACTGCTGGCGAAATTGGAGATTTTGCGCG
The DNA here is from genome assembly GCA_036564765.1 of Candidatus Acidiferrum sp. Classification (GTDB taxonomy): domain Bacteria; phylum Acidobacteriota; class Terriglobia; order Acidiferrales; family UBA7541; genus Acidiferrum. The sequence goes on from DATCOK010000288.1 coordinate 6,095, forward strand.
ATGCGCCGCGGCGTTGGCGCTCGGCAGGTTAACTTTTATGAATAACCGAATGGAACGAGTGGAATACGACATGAATTGCGAAGAGTTCGAACTGGCCGGGCTGGATTCGCGGCGAGATGATTCGTTGCATGACGATGCGCGGCGGCGGGCCGCGCAGCATGCGCGCGTTTGCGGCAAGTGCGCGTCGCTGAAAGCTTCGTGGGATGCGGCGCAAGAGGAGTTATCTCCGTTGACGGAGTTCACGCGCTTTGCGGCGCCTCCGGCGCGCGTGGAGAACCGGTTGCTGCAACAGTTTCGCCTGCGACATCAACCGCGGCTTGAGCGCCGCAATATCCGGTTTGCTACCTGGGCGTTGGCTACGGCGGCGATCCTGGTGTGCACGCTGAGCGTCTGGTCCTGGCAGAACTGGCGGCAGGGTCAGCGTACTTCGTCAGCGGCAAACCAGAGCAGTAATGTTGCAGACAACAGTGCGACTCAAACTCTCGCGAGTGGTGTCGCCGACGACTCCGGCAATTTTTTACTCGCCAGCAATGACGGGGAGTTTACGCAGTTACCTGGCGCTTTGGCTCAGGAAGTGGATGATAGCGCGATTGTTCGGGTGGGCATGCCGCGCGCTTCGCTGGCGGCTTTGGGTTTGCCGGTGAATGAAGAGCGCGCCGATGAATGGATTCAAGTGGACCTGCTGGTGGCGAGCGATGGCTCGCCGCAAGCGGTGCGCTTGCCAGAATAATTGTCGAGGGAATTCACGCGGTGAAAAGCGTTTAGGAGAGAAGAGGAGAGCGACATGAAGCGAAGTTCGTGGATGGCTTTGATTGTGGGCAGTGCATTGGCGGCAAGCGCGGGAATTACTGCGGCGCAGGGGCCCGGCGGTAGAGGGCATCATCCGCCTCCATTCGGCGGACCGATGGAATTGATGGGCTTTGAGGGGATGCACGGCGGGAAATTGGTTAAAGGCGCGCCATTTTCGGCGACGTCCACGTCGGAAACGACGCAGACTCTGCAGGACGGCACAGCCATTCATCGCACTTCGCAAGGCGCGCTGTATCGCGACAGTGAAGGGCGTTCGCGGCGGGAAGTGAGCTTCACGGGTGTGGGTCCGCTAGCGGCTTCGGGCGGGGCGCACAAGATGATCGCAATTTTTGATCCGGTGGCGGGTGCTCACTTCATGCTCAATCCGGACAAGAAGGTGGCGCACAAGATGGAACTGCCGAATCACGTAGCAAACGGGGCGAACGCCGATAAGGCCGAAGCGTTTCACCAGAAGATGCAGGCGCGCGAGCAGCAGGAAGAGGCTTCGGGTGCGCTGAAGACGGAATCGCTAGGGACGCAGATGATCAACGGCGTTAACGCCGAAGGGACGCGCACGACGCGCACCATCGCCGCGGGAGAGATCGGCAACGACAAGGCAATCCAGGTGGTGTCGGAACGCTGGGTCTCGCCGGAGTTGCAGATGGTGGTGAAGAGCACGCGCACAGATCCGCGCTTCGGAACCACTACGTTCTCGCTGACTAATATTCAAAAGGCCGAACCGGCCCCGGCGCTCTTTACCGTGCCGGCCGACTACACCGTGAAGCAGGGCGGGCCCGGGGAGCACGGAGCGCGTCACCACGGCGGTCCGGCGACTCCGGCGGCTCCAACGACCAACAACTAACACGCAGATTCATTTCAACGATCTTCTCTCCTGAAGACGGCGCGCCTCTCTCGTCAGCAAATCATCGCCATGAGAGAGGCGTAGTCGTGTCTAGAGGACCTTTTTTAGCGAAGAAGGGAATTTGTTGGTTGGCGTCTTGCTTTTATCGCGGCGCAGTGAATTTTAATTGCGATTTTTGGAAGGCTTGAACATTCCGGCGGCGACGCGGGTGACCAAGCGGCGCGGCACCAGCCGTTCGCCGAGCGCGCCGAGATAATTTCCCAATCCGGAAATGACGTAACTTTTTCCGGCGGCTAAGGCTTCGAGGCCAACGCGCGCGACTTTTTGAGCCGTTTCCGCTTTGCGCATAAATTTTTCCTGGCCGGCGACTACCGCGAATTCCGACTCTGTCGAACCCGGGCACAGGGCGCAAACGCGCACGCCGTAGGGCTTCATCTCTTCCGCCAGGCCTTCGGCGAAAAGCAGGTCGAAGGCTTTGGTGGCGGCGTAAGTGGAGATGTACGGTACGGCTTGGAATGAGGCGGTCGACGCCAGGATCAAAACGTCGCCGCTGTGGCGCTCGACCATGTGCGGCAGGTACAGACGGGTGAGGTGTACGACAGCGCCGCAATTGACCTGCACCATGTCGAGTAATCGGGCAGGCTCGACGGTATGCAACTCGCCGTAGGCGCCGAAGCCGGCGTTGTTGACGAGGAGGTCGATACGCAGGCCGCATTGCTCGGTGAACGCGAAGATGGTTTCCGCGGCGTCGGGCTGAGCCAAGTCCGCGGGAAATACTTCCGTCTTAATTGTGAATTCGGACTCCAGTTGGCGCGCCAGTTCATCGAGACGGTCCTTGCGCCGCGCGGTCAGAACCAGATTCGCGCCGCCCGCAGCCAGTTCTCGTGCCAGCGCCACACCAATCCCCGCGCTCGCTCCGGTAATTAAGGCCCACTTCCCGCGCCATTCTGCCTTCATGATCGAACGTTGTCCCTGCAGCAGAATAGCTTGGCGGCACGTGCTGACGAAGGAAAAAGGCGTGTTGGCGGATGAGTCCGGATAACACGCTGGCACACTGATGTGACGAATGGTGACGAAGAGCCGGATTTTCGATTCCAGCTACGGGCGAATGGCGACCTTGATGACGCCTTCGCGGCGTTCGCCAAACAGTTTGTAGGCTTGGTTGATATTTGCGAGTGAGAAGGTGTGTGTCAACAACGGGCGAAGATCCAACCGTCCGTGGAGGACCAGCTCCATAAGGCGGCGCATGCGCTCTTTGCCGCCGGGGCAGAGCGTCGTAACTATTTTGTGATCGCCGAGGCCGGCGGCAAAGGGCTCAAGCGGCAAGGACAATTTGCCGGAATAGACACCGAGACTGGACAACGTTCCACCGGCGCGCAGCACGCGAAGCGCGTTTTCAAATGTCGCCTGGGTGCCGAGCGCTTCGATGGCCACATCGACGCCCACCCCGTTGGTGAGGCTGCGAATCTTTGCGACGGCGTCTTCGCTGGTGTGATCGATCACCACATCGGCGCCCATACGCCTGGACATCGCGGTGCGTACCGGATCGGACTCGACGGCAATGATAAGTGCCGCGCCCTTGAGTTTGGCTCCCGCGGTGGCGCATAGGCCGATGGGCCCTTGCGCGAAGACCGCCACCGTGTCGCCGATTTTTACTTCTGCGCTTTCCGCCGCGGAGATGCCGGTGGAGGCGATGTCTGAGAGAAGAACCACTTGCTCGTCGCTCAATTCGTCTGGAATTTTTGACAGGTTGGCTTGCGCGTGCGGCACGAGAAGGTACTCGGCTTGCGCGCCGTTGATGCTATTCCCAAACTTCCATCCGCCGACGGGGCCGCCGCACTGCGACCAGTCGCCGCTCAAGCAGAAATTGCATTGCCCGCAGGGGGTGACGGCGCCGACCAGCACCCGATCGCCGATCGAGTAGCCGGTGACGCCGCCGCCCAGTTCATGAATCACGCCGACCGGTTCGTGGCCAATCGTCAGACCCGGCCTGACGGGATATTCGCCTTTTAAGATGTGCAGGTCGGTACCGCAAATAGTGGTTAACGTAACGCGAATGACGGCGTCTCCGGGGCCGGCCTTGGGAATGGGGACTTCGCGCAGGGCGATGTGATTGGGGCCTTCAAACACGAGCGCCTGCATAGTTCCATGAGAAATCTGTTTTGGCGGGATGGCCAATTCGAAAGTGGATAGCATGGGGTGTTCCTTCCGTTTGATCTGCAGCCATTTTCTGGAGAAGCGCGGATTGTCGCGATGACGAGAGTCACGACCGGTGGTGACGCGGATCACAGCATGGAATCGAGAACTAGAGCAAGACTGTGTGCGGAAGGAGAACATCATGAAAAGCGCACCCGCGATGACCGCTGCTGGTTTTCGCAACATTCTGTTTGCCACGGACTTTTCGCCCGCCGCTGCGCAGGCCATTCCTTATGTCAAGGAGTTTGCCAAGCATTACGACGCGAATCTGGTGGCCATGCATGTACGCACTCCGGTCGTGAGTCCCATGGCCGAACCGGCCACCTGGGACGTTTATCTCGAAGCCGCTAAAGCGGAAGATGCGCAGCACCGCGAGCGTCTGCTGGAGGCATTTGCGGGAATCAAAACGCAAGTGATGATCGAAGAAGGCAGCATTGAAGGCCAGATCCAGACGGCGATGGAGAAGAACAATACCGATCTGGTGGTCCTTGGGACGCGCGGGCGCACCGGTTTGGCGAAATTGGCGCTCGGCTCCGTGGCCGAAGAAATTTTTCGAGCGGTCCGTTGTCCGGTGCTGACCGTCGGACCCCACGCGAGTAGGTCGACGAGCCGGCCGGGGCAGTTGTACGAAATTCTGTACGCGACGGATTTTAGTCCTGAGTCTCTCGGGGCGTCCGCGTACGCAGTTTCGCTGGCGCAGGAATTTCAAGCCAGGCTGGTATTGCTGCACGTGATCACTGAGGAGCACGCGGGCGATTTGGTGTGCGCGCCGGAACTGAGTGCGTCCTCGGAAAAACTGCTGCGCCAGGTCGTGCCGCCGGATGCTGTAGCGTGGTGCAAGCCCGAATTTTTCGTGAAGCGCGGGAAGGTTGCGGAGACCATCCTGGACTTCGCCAAGTTGCGCGAGACTGACCTGATCGTTCTGGGTGTGAAGCCGGAAACCGGCGTGCCTGGGGCGTCCACGCACCTGGCGATCGCGACGGCGCACAAAATTGTGGCGTATGCGCCGTGCCCGGTTCTTACCGTTCGCCACTAGCAAAACCCCATCCGTTAGCAGCGAGGGCCAGGGAATTTATCCTGGCCCTTTTTCTGTGGAGATCAAGACCTTGGCGGTGGATAAGGCGTTAAGCCGCCGCGATCGTGCGCGATTCGTTTATGACTGAGTCTGTTTGCTGCAATGTCCGCAGAAATACTCCGCGGGTTTCACTGTACTCCAAGGTGTAGGGCCCGGCGCAGTTGGCACACAGCCAGAAATGTTGCACGGCGTGAGTATTGGGGGGATTTTCACCGGCAGGGTAAGACTTGTGAAAACGGAAAAATCGACCTTCGTGGTAATTGAATGCGGCGGCGCAGTCCGGATTAGCACAAAAGGCAAACATGAAAGGCCTGATGACCCTGACGGGGCTGGTCTTAGCAGCCCGATACAAACGTGCCGTGAACATGAATTTCTGGATAGTCGCTATTCCTGAGGGCGGTAGCCTGTTCGCGTTCCAGGCGGGCGATGGTGCTTTTGAGCCAGTCCACAAAGGCGGTCTCGATTTCCTGGTGGGTACCGCTGCGGTACAACAGGTCGAGGGTCAGGCCTTGTTCGTTCAGTGGGATAAAGCGGCAGGCGGCGTTGTGGTGCTGCGCGTCTTTGGGGACAAATTGCGCTAGGAAGCAATCGCTGCAGGGCCTGGGATGCTGGCTGACGTCATAGTTCAAACAGCTGGGTGAATCCTGAAACAGGAACCGCGGTCTCCACGCGGCGCGCAGGGGATTTTTGTAGCCGCCTTTTTCGACGAATTCCAGCTCACGCTTCAGTAGATCAAGAGTTTTTTGCCTTCCGGCGGTCATGTGCAACACCTCCCATCTAGAGATTGCGCCGGGAACGGGGGCTGGTTCGGTGAGCGGCGTCACGGGCCTTAGTGCGGCCTATCACCCGAAACCTGGTCGGGAGCGATGCTATATAATCCTCGTTCCGGACCGCGCCTCCCTCGATTAAGCGCGAGACCGCCGGTTGAGGTTCCCTTCATCGTGAGTGTTTCTCCTGCTGACGGTTCGCCCGCGCTGCATCTGGAGAGCTTGTACAAAAAACTGTACGAGTTCTCTCCTGACGCCATCGTGGTGGTTGGCGCCGACGGAACAATCACGGATGTAAACGGTCAAGTGGAAAAGTTCTTTGGCTACCGGCGTCGGGAGTTGCTGGGGCAAGCGGTGGAGATTTTGATTCCGGAGCGGTTTCGTGGACACCATCCGGACGATCGCAAGGAATACACGGCCCACCCCCGCGTGCGCAGCATGGGTGGCGCCGGGCTGGAGCTTTTCGGGCGCCGCAAAGACGGCTCTGAATTTCCCGCGGATATTATGCTGGGTCCGGTGGAGGACGCGCAGGGGACCATGGTGCTAGCGGTCATCCGCGACTTGTCGCAGAAGAAAAAAGACGAAGAAGCTCTGCGGATCAGCGAACAACAGAAGTCCTACCTGGAACAAGAGCTAGAGCTAACCCAGCAATTTGAGGAGATTATCGGCGAAAGCGCGCCGCTGAAGAGCGTCCTCAAACAAGTGCAGGACGTGGCCACCACGGACGCCACGGTGCTGATTCTCGGTGAAACGGGCACGGGCAAGGAACTCATTGCGCGAGCGATTCACCGGTTGAGTCATCGACGCGATCACGCGTTTGTGCGGCTGAACTGCTCGGCTATTCCTTCTGGGCTGCTTGAAAGCGAATTGTTCGGCCACGAAAAGGGTTCTTTCACCGGGGCCATCGCACAAAAAGTCGGCCGACTGGAGCTAGCACATCAGGGCACGTTTTTTCTCGACGAAGTGGGCGACTTGCCGCTTGAGCTGCAGCCCAAGATCCTGCGGGCTCTGCAAGAGAAAGAATTCGAACGTGTGGGCGGCACGCGAACGATTCCGGTCAACGTGCGACTGGTGGCGGCCACGAATCGCGACCTGGCAAAGATGGTCCACGAAGGGCACTTCCGCAGCGATTTGTACTACCGGCTGCGTGTTTTTCCCATTACGATTCCGACCTTGCGCGAACGGCGCGATGACATACCGCGGCTGGTGCACTACTTCCTCAACGTGCACGCGAAACGTATGGGACGCTCCATCGAGAGCATTCCCACCGAAACGATGGAAGCGCTGAACCGTTGGCGCTGGCCGGGAAACGTGCGGGAGCTCGAAAATTTCATCGAACGTTCGGTGATTCTTTCGCCGGGTAAAGTTTTGCGCGCGCCGTTGTCGGAACTGGAATCCGCCGAAGAACCTAGCGACGCGGGCCCCGTTCATTTGGATGACGCCGAGCGCGAGCACATCCTGAAAGTTTTGCGGGAGTGCCGCGGAGCGATTGGCGGCGCTGGCGGAGCGGCCGAGCGCTTGGGGCTGAAACGCACCACGCTCAATTCGAAGATGAAGAAGCTGGGCATTCAGCGGCGGGACTACATTTAGTCGCCGGACGGAATGTAGTCTCGTCAGGGCCGTTGTACGCGGACCTCGATTTACCTACTAAAACCCTAAACCTCAAGTAAGTGCTCCTATTTGAAACAGTTCTCTGCTTGTGCGTGCGCGCAGTCACCTTGGAACGTGATGTGCATTACTAGATGGCATCGGAACGTTGCTTCCTAACATGGTGCCGATCAATACAATGCTAAGAATTTCCATTCAAGAAGAACCGCAGAAGCAAACGATCCTGCTTGAAGGGAAGATCGCCGGACCGTGGGTCGAAGAATTCGATCGGGCGTGGCGCACGCTTGATAATTTTTCGCGGCTCAAGGAACTGCAGTTGGACCTTCGTGGTGTGGCGTTTGTGGATGAGAATGGAAGGAAGCTGTTGCGCCATATCTACGACGAGACGCACGCGTCTTTTCTGACCAATTCGCCGTTGACACGTTATTTCGCCGAAGAAGCGATGCACAAATCGTCTGCAACACTCTAGGAGAATGGCCATGCGAGGACCATACGGATTTGAATTGAACGAGAATTGCCAGACTTGCACTTCGCGCACGAGCGGATTTTTCTGCGACCTGAGCAACGAGGCGCTGAAGGATTTCAACGGAGTGAAGTCAGCTACTTCCTACCCCGCTGGCGCTCTACTATTTCTTGAGAGGCAGTCGGCCCGCGGCGTTTTCGTGCTTTGCGCGGGCGAAGTGAAGCTCTCGATCAGTTCGGCGTCGGGAAAAGCGCTCATCCTGAGAATCGCCAAAGCCGGCGAGATTCTTGGACTGATGGCCACCATGTCCGGCATCCCGTACGAAGTTTCCGCGGAAACGCTGCACCCTTGCCAGATCGCGTTTATCCATCGCGACGATTTCATGCATTTTGTCGCGAAACATCCCGAATCGTACAAAAACGTAGTGCACCAGATGTCCTCACTTTACAGTGGGGCCTGCGACCAGTTGCGCACGGTGGCGCTCTCCGCTTCCGCGCCGGAAAAACTAGCGCGCCTGTTGCTGGGCTGGTCCGATGAAGCGAAAGCGAGCAAGCCGGGTGGCGCGGTGAAATTGCCGCTGACGCATGAAGAGATTGCTGAATTCATCGGGACCACGCGGGAAACGGTAAGCCGCACGCTCAGTGAGTTTCGAAGTCGTCGCCTAGTGGTGCTGGAAGGCTCGACGCTGATGATTTCTAATCGCAAGGAACTGGAAACGATTGGATGCGGGTAGGTCGGCGTTGATTTTTTGAAGCGTGAGTGGAATTGCGTTAGAAGAGGTAGTTTTCTTCAGTCAGCCAGTTGTGCCACAGCTTGTTTTTCATGGCCTCTGGCGGATTCTTGGCGGGGCGCTCGGGAATTTTTGCGATCGTCGATCCGCTGGCGGGCTTGGGCGTCGCCAAGGGAGTTTTCTTGCCCGTCGATTTCCTAGGTAGCACCTTCATTTTCATATGACCTCCCAAGAACGCGAAATGTATCAGGTCGCGTACCAAAAAAGCCAGTGTCAGCTGCGGACGGTCAACACCGGGCACGCGGCATGCACCACAATGGTGTGGGCCACGGAGTTTTCCAGATGCGTAGCGACCAGCACGTCGCGAGCGGCCTTCACGCCGAGTACAATGAGATCCGCATTGGTCTCGCGCGCAACCGCCAGGATTCTCGCGGCTGCTTCGCCATGTTCCACCACATACTTCGGCTCGCACCACAGGCGGGCTTCGCCGGGAAATAATTCACGTAGTTGGTGAAAGGCTTCCGCGATGCTCAAGCCCGGCTGTTTGGCATTTTTTCGCGCAGCGGGCGCGGTGACATGCATCAGTGTGAGCTGGCTATCATTTTCTTCCGCCAGGGAGATGGCGTACGGCGCGGCGGCCAAGGAAGCCACGCTAAAATCCGACGCAAAAAGAATGTGTTTCCAGAACGCCGTAGTGTTTTCGCCGGTCGACGCTGCGGGCCCCACGGTAATGACCGGCACCAGCGAACGCCGGTAAATTTCTTCCGCGGTGGACCCCATCAGCATTTTAGGCAGGCCGGTGCGCCCGTGCGTGCCTACGCAGATCAGATCGATCTTTTCACTCTCGAGGATCGCGGAGACCACCGACCACACGCTCGGACCGGCGATGACCAGTGCTTTAGCTGCTACGCCTTCGAATTCTTTCTCTACTCGCGCCATTTTCTTGAGCATGGCGGCTTCCTGAGTTTCCACGGCGGCAGCGAAGGAGTCGGGCGTGATGGAGGTGAGGGCATCCGGCACGGCTACATGCAAAGCGGTCACGCTGGACCCGTAGTCGCGCGCCAAACCGCGGACGAATGGAACGGCCCATTGCGAGGCCCACGAAAAATCCGTGAGGAAGAGGATTTTGGCTAAACCTACCCGCTGGTGCAGTTCGGTCATGCTCATAAGTCCCGGCGCAAACTGCACACAGTGTGGCGGGGCTTAGGGCAATTTTCGGTGACTTGAGGTACGAGTGGATGTGACCGCTATCACAGCAGGTCCTTCATTTGAAAGGACCTGACCTTGAGATTGGGGCACAACCGAGTCGCAGAGTTTTCGGGCGATACGCATTGGAACGAAAAGACAGAGGAGTAATACGATGAAATATGGCGGAGAGGGTGGGATTCGAACCCACGGTAGGATTTCTCCTACACTCGCTTTCGAGGCGAGCTCTTTCAACCGCTCAGACACCTCTCCGCGGCGTTATTCATCGTAGCAGACGGCTCGGATTTCCGGCAATTAGCGGCGTTGGCTTAGACTTGAGGCCTGAAATTGCGTGCGTCGTTGTAGAGAAGCCAGACGATTCCCATTCGCGTGCAGGGCGCGAGTCGCGGTTCTGAATCGAAATGACACTAAAAGGTTTGCGAGTCAGCCCGTTGATTTAGCTTGAGAATTTGCGTCCGGCGTAGATTACCTGTGGATGAGTTGCGAGCCGTTCGGAAGAGTCTGACGACGAAGTCGAATTGTTGAGCGGCAGATTGGCGGCCTGGGGCGCGGCGGACGACGGAACTGGTGCGTTGGAGCCGGTAATGCCGCGGCGGATGGAACTGCCGGGGGCGTCGTCGCGGAGGTGGACGCTGGAGCCGTTCCACTCGATGCCGAGGAATTTCCATTTTGCTGCAAGGTCCACGGAGACGGGGTGGTCTTTCATCTGGTTGTAGAGATCGGTGAGGACGGTGGTTCCGGTGGACTGGTCGCCGATTTTGAAGGCCTGGGCGACGTCCCAGTCGTTGGTGATGTTGCCGCCAGCGTCGAGGATGCCGCGCAGCGCGTCCTGCAGTCCTTTTTTATTTTGGGTCTTTTGGCGGATTTCCACGTCGGCGTCAAAACAGAAAAGTGCGCCGCCCCAATAAGTGCGCCCCCAAGTGGGAGTGTGGTCGAGGCCCTTGTCGC
>DATCOK010000289.1:0-3306 GCA_036564765.1 Candidatus Acidiferrum sp.
CGTGAACACCATCACTGAACGCGCCATCCGCATCCAACTGCGCAACACCGGCGGATTTACCTGGGCCGGTTACGATGAAGCCGCCAACTGGAACCTCGATCAGAATTACAAACTCGAGGATGCGCTGAAGTGGGAAGAGACTTCCATCCAGAATGAAGAGCGCTTTGAAAATCTGGAGACCAAGTCGCGCATCCTCGAAGCCATGGGGAAAAAGGCCGAGGCCGAAGCGACGTTGAAGCAGGCGCTCGACAAGGCCAACGCCATCCAGATGTACGTTTACGCGCGCGGATTGCAGCGCCAAAAGCAGCAGGACAAGGCGTTCGAACTGTATCGCCGCGGCTACAAGCAATTCCCCGATCATTGGATTTCGCACATCGGGATGGCGCGCATCGATTCCAGCGCGGGGAAATTCGACGATGCGGTGAAAGAGATGAAGCTGGCCATCGCGGCGGCGCCGGACCAGCAGAAGAATTTTCTGCAGCCTATGCTGAAGCGTCTGGAGAACAAGGACGACATCAACAAATAAACATTTCGCTTGATTCAGAAGCCCCACACGCGAAGTCGTCGTGTGGGGCCTTCGTGTCTTTCGGCACTATCACATTTTGTTGGCGCGATAACTGTGAAACTCCCCCACTCTAAGCATGCGAGAGAGCTGGCGCGCGATCGACGACCGCGGCGATGGCGGCTTCCATAACGCTTAGGCCTTCTGCGAGTTGCTCGTCAGTGATGACCAGCGGGACCAAGATACGTACGACATTGTTATAGGTCCCCGCAGTGATGGTGATCAGGCCGTGTTCGTAGCAGCGGTGCGCGATCTCCTTGGTCTCCGCGTCGGCGGGCTCGCGAGTTTCGCGGTTGCGCACCAGTTCTATGGCGCACATCCCGCCCATGCCGCGCACCTCACCGACCAGCGGCCATTTCTTCTGCCACTCGCGTGCGCGTGCTTCAAATTTTTTGCCGATCTCTGTCGAGCGCTGCAGCAATCCGCCGTGCTCCATCATTTCAATGGCCGCAAGCGCGGCGGCGCAAGACGCCGGGTTGCCGGCGAAGGTGCTGCCCAAACCACCGACGCCCGGCGCGTCCATAATTTCCGCGCGGCCGGTGACCGCGCCGATGGGCAAGCCGCCCCCGAGGGATTTCGCGCTGACCAGCAAGTCCGGCTCAACGCCGTAATGCTCGATGGCGAACATTTTTCCCGTGCGGCCGATGCCGGTTTGCACTTCGTCGGCGATGAAGACGATGCCGTGCTTGCGGCAGATGCCCTGGATGATTCCGAAAAATTCCTTCGGCGGTGTTACGAATCCGCCTTCGCCCAAAATCGGCTCGACGATTACGGCGGCGACCGAGTCGGCGGGCACAAGCCGTTTGAAAGCGTCTTCCAGCGCGTGCGCACAAGTCATTTTGCACGACGGATAGGTCAGGTTGTACGAGCAGCGGTAGCAGTAGGCGTAGGGAATGCGATAGATGTCGTTCACGAACGGCGCGAAACCAATTTTGTAGGGATTGGTTTTGCTGGTGAGCGACATGGCCAGCAGGGTGCGGCCGTGAAACGCATCATTGAAACAGATCACCGCGGGGCGCTTGGTGTAGGCGCGCGCAATCTTGATGGAATTTTCCACCGCTTCCGCGCCGGTGTTCACGATAAACGTTTTCTTTGCGAATTTGCCGGGGGCCAGGGCATTGAGTTTTTCCGCGACGGCAATGTACGGCTCGTAAGGCGTCACGCTGAAGCAGAGATGCAAGTATTTTTCGATCTGCTCGCGCACGGCGGCAATCACCGGTTCGGCGCGGTGTCCCATGTTGGCGCAGCCAATGCCTCCGGCAAAGTCGATGAAGCGGTTGCCGTCGACATCTTCGAGGATGGCGCCTTCGGCCTTGGCCGCGAAGATCGGCGTGGAATGATACGGACCACGCGGGATTGCGGCGTCACGCCGCGCCATCAACGCGCGCGAACGCGGGCCGGGAATTTCGGTGCGAATCTGAATGGAGCTCATGTTCTCTTCCTCTAAATAAAATCGGTATGACTCAGTACCAGCCGATGGGCGTTTCGTCGAGATTGACGAAAACCTGCTTGGTTTCGAGATACTCCTCGAGACCCCACGGCCCCAGTTCGCGGCCGAAACCCGACTGCTTGTAGCCGCCCCACGGCGCTTCCACGTAGGTGGGCTGCATGTGATTGACCCAGATAATTCCGGCACGAACGGCTTTGACCACGCGGAACGCTTTGTAGATGTCGCGGGTCCACACCGCCGCGGCCAGGCCGTAGGGCGTATCGTTGGCGATGCGAATCGCTCCGGCTTCGTCATCGAAAGGAATGACCGAAGCCACCGGGCCGAAAATTTCTTCTCGGGAGATGCGTGCGTTGTTGTCCACATCGTAAAAAATGGTGGGCTCGAGATAAAAGCCTTTGCCGAAAGCTTTCGGGCGGCCACCGCCGATGGCCACCTTGGCTTCTTTCTTGCCAATCTCGAGGTAGGAGCTGACGCGGTCGTATTGCTCCTTGCTGACGAGCGGGCCCATCTTGGTGCCGCGCTCGAGCGGCGCGCCCAACTGGATGCGCTTGGCCTTTTCCGTCATGGCTTCGACAAACTTCGAATAGATTTTCTTTTCGACCAGGATGCGGCTGCCCGCGGAGCAAACTTCGCCCTGATTGATGAACACACCGAAGAGCGCGCCATCCACGGCGGCTTCCCAGTCGGCACCGTCGAAGAAAATGTTAGGGGACTTGCCGCCGAGTTCAAGGGTGACGCGTTTCAGCGTGTCAGCTGCGCTCTTGACGATCAGTTTGCCGACCGTCGCACTGCCGGTGAAGGCGATCTTGTCGACGCCCGGATGGGCCACAAGGGCCGCGCCGCACGTTTCGCCAAAGCCGTTCACGATGTTTACCACGCCTGGCGGCAGGCCTACCTCTTCAAACCAGTTGGCGAATTCTAGCGCGGTCAGCGGTGTCTGTTCCGCGGGCTTCAGTACGCAACTGCAGCCAGCAGCCAGGGCCGGCGCAAGTTTCCACGCGGCCATCAACAGCGGAAAATTCCACGGAATGATTTGCCCGGCGACGCCCACCGGCTCGCGCAAGGTGAAGCTCAAAGCGTTGGCGGGCACAGGATTGACGTGGCCCAGAACTTTGTTGGCCAGGCCGCCGTAGTATTCGAAACAAGTGGCCACGTCGGCGATGTCGAACTCCGCCTCCACGATGGGCTTGCCGGAGTTGCGCGATTCGAGTTCCGCGAGCGTGGCGCTGTTTTGACGAATTTTTTCTGCGAGCTTGAAGAGAATGCGGCCGCGTTCCGCCGCGTTGGTCTGGCC
>DATCOK010000290.1:0-4342 GCA_036564765.1 Candidatus Acidiferrum sp.
CCTGGCGTGGGCGGCGCAGCAAGCGCTGGGCGAGCGGGCGCTTTCGGTGACGGCGCTATCGCCGAGTTTTTCGGCGCACGATCGCGCGATGGTGGAAGAGTTTGTCGGGAAGCTTGGCGTGCGGCACGAGTTCGTGGAAACGCATGAGATGGAGAATCCCGATTACCGCAAGAATGCCGCGGACCGCTGTTATTTCTGCAAGGATGAGCTGTTTGGGGAGCTGGACGAGTTGGCGGCGGTACGGAAATTCGCGGCGGTGTGTTACGGGGTGAATGCGGACGACACGCTGGATTTTCGTCCCGGGCATCGCGCGGCGCGGGAACATGAAGTGCTGGCGCCGCTGCTGGATGTGGGGATGACCAAGGCGGAGATTCGAACGCTGTCGGAGCGCGCGGGGTTGCCGACGTGGGATCGGCCGGCATCGGCGTGCTTGTCTTCGCGCTTGCCGTACGGGACGGAAGTGACGCCGGAGCGGCTGGCGCTGGTGGAACGCGGCGAAGCAGAGTTAAGGGATTTGGGATTCAAACAGTTTCGCGTGCGGCTGCACGAGAAGCTGGCGCGCGTGGAGATCAGCCCGGAGGAGTTGCCGCTAGCGCTTTCCGCGGAGATGGCCGGAAAAATATCCGCGCGTCTGAAGAAGGCGGGGTTCGCATACGTCACCCTGGACCTGGAAGGCTACCGGCAAGGCTCATTGAACGAGACGTTGTCCAAGGCCAATCGCTCTTCGTAGACTAAACAGCTTGTTAGACATTGAGAACGTTCCTGCCACCGTGGGAACATAATGTTCTTTTCCTGCGTATCCATAATAGGTACAAGTATTAACTGCAAATCTGGAGTGGCGCTCGCTGCGAGGGAGAACCGTGAGGATTCGTCGAGGCTACCTGCTGGGCGTTGCGGTTGCGGCGCTGGGGACTGTTTTGTTGGGTTGCGGCGGCGGCCCGGAGGTCAGCGGGGCTTTTGATCGGAGCTTTACGGTCACCGGGCACACGCGGCTGGAGATCTCCAATCCGGCCGGCGACGTGAATATATCCGGCAGTTCGGATGGGCAAGTGCACGTGCATGGCGATGTGCGCGCAAGGGGGATGGGGTTCGATAAGCCGAAACAGCGGCTGGATGAGACGCTGGCGAACCCGGGGCTGGAACAGCGCGGAGATACGATTCGAATCGGGAAGCACATTTCAAACATGCGTAACATTGTAGTGAACTACAAGATTGAAGTGCCGCGCGACACGGAGGTGAACTCCACGGTAGTGTCGGGCACGCAGACGATTCGCGATGTACGCGGGCCGGTGACGAGCCAGGGGGTGTCGGGCGGGATGCATGTGGAGCACGTGGAGCGCGACGTACAGCTGACGACCATGAGCGGAGGGGTGGAAGTCAGCGATGTGGGCGAGGATGTGCGGGCGTCCAGCGCGTCGGGAGAAATTACGATTCGAAACGCCAAGGGCGACGTGCGCGGGCATTCGCTGAGCGGCGCGGTGCACGTATTTCAGCCGGGTGGCAGGGTGGAGGCGGAGAGCGCGAGCGGCGGGATTGAAATTCAGGGCGCGAAATTTGATGTGAAGGCGCACGGCGTTTCCGGGGAGTTGAAGATTCAGGGCGATCCGGGCGAGCATGGGTATTGGGATTTGAAAACGGTGTCGGGCGCGGTGCAGGTGACGGTCCCGCGCAATGCGAATTTTCGATTCTCGTCGGAGGCGACTTCGGGGGATATTCGCACGGAGATTCCGATCGTGGTGGAAGAGCAAGGGAAACATTCGTTGCGGGCGCATGTGGGGAATGGTGGCGGACGAATTGAAGTACACACGGTTTCCGGCGAGATTCACGTTAGCGGTTCTAATTGAAGTTTCGGCATTGAAGTACCGGGGCTGTTTTGTCGAATGGCTACGTCGCTTAGAAGTTCTGCAGAAAAACGTTCAATCCTCTAGAATCTGAAACATGCTGCTAAATCGATGTGGGGTGAAGCTGGCCTGGATAGGCATGCTGCTTTGCGCGCTGAGCGGCTCGACAGCGGTGCGCGCGCAGGAACAGAACAAACCGGCACCTGTTCCCAGTTCAAAAGACAAAAAGTCCAAGAGTGCGGCTGCGGAGAAGGCTCCTACACCGGCGGAAGAGTTGCAGCAGACCATCGACAGCGCGGGGAATGATCGCGCGGCGCTGGTGCGCAACCTCGAAGGCTACCTTGTGAAATATCCGGAAGCACCGCAGCGGCCGCAGATTTACCGCGCGCTGGTGGAGGCGTCGCTGCAGTTGCGCGACACCGCGAAGGCGGCGGGGTATGCGGAACGGGTGGTGGCGCTGACGCCGGAGGATATGTCCATCACGCTGGTGGCGATCCAATTGTTGCAACGCAGCGGAGACGAAGCGGGGCTGCGGCGGGCGGTGGAGTATGCGGGGCGGGTGTTGGCATTCGTGGAGCGCACGGCGCTGGATGAAAAGTCGCCGCAGATGTCGCCGGAAGAGTGGAAAGCGGCGAAGGCGCGGGACCGCGGATCGGTGCTGCTGCTACGCGGGCAGTTGTACGTGAAGCTCAAAGATAATGCGGCGGCGCAGAAGGATTTTGCGGCGAGTTACGCGGAGTTGCCGACGGCCGGGGCCGCGGAAAAATTGGGTGAGGTGGCTGAGCTGAATAAGGATTTGCCTGACGCGATCAGAGAGTATGCCAAGGCGTTTGCGCTGGCGGATGGGGCGAACAACGGCGTGACGCGGCGGGAAGTACGGCGGCAGATTGGGAATGTGTGGCGGTTGGCGCATGGTTCGGAAGATGGGCTAGGCGAATATTTGCTGCACAGCTATGACGAAGTGGCGCGGCAGGCCGCAGCGAGTGCAGCGGTGAAGCGCAATGCGGACGCGAAGGAAGTGGCGGAGTTTACGCTGCGGAAGGCGCCGGACGGCGCGGCGTATCCGATGGAGAAGAGCAAAGGGCAAGTGGTGGTGGCAAGTTTCTGGGCCACATGGTGCGGGCCGTGCCGGGCTCTGGAGCCGCAATTCGAACGGGTGGCTGCAGAGTTCAAAGGCAACGATAAGATTTCGTTTCTGGAAGTGAACTGCGACGAGGATGAGAGTCTGGTGCCGCCGTACCTGGAAGAAGTGAAGCCGCGGTTGCCGGTGGTGTACGCGGATGGGCTGGATCATTTTCTCGCGGTCAATAACCTGCCGACAGTGGTGATCCTCGACCGCAGCGGAAAAGTAGCGTATCGCGCGGAAGGATTTGCTAGCGATACGTTCGAAAAGGAATTGACGGCGGCGGCGCGAAGAATTGCGGGCGGAGAAGCTACCGCGTCGCGCCCTGGGACTTCCGCGCCGTAGATTGGGGATATTTTTCCGCGACTTCCCTGGCGGCGATGATGGTGTTGATGTGAATCTCGACGGTGTCCGCAACGTTGCGGGCGTAACCGCCGGCGAGGGCAGTGGTTACTGGAATACCGCGCGCTCGCGCGGCTTCGAAGACTTCGCGGTCGCGGCGTTTTAGACCTTCTTTCGTTAATTGCAACCCACCCAACTGATCTTCGACATAGGGATCCGCACCGCCGACATAAAAGAGCATGTCCGGGCGGAATTCGTCAAGCGCGCGATTTACGGCGGGCATGAGAGCGGGGAGATATTCGGCGTCCTGGACACCGTCACGCATGTTGAGATCGATGTTGGAGGGCGGTTTGTGCGCGGGGTAGTTATTTTCCTGATGGATCGAGAGGGTGAAGACCGTGGCGTCGTCAGTGAAGATGGAGGCGGTGCCGTTGCCATGGTGCACGTCGGTGTCGACCACAATGGCGCGGGTGATGTTCTTGTCGGCTTGCAGGCGGCGAATGGCGATCGCCACATCGTGTAGGGCGCAGAAACCTTCACCGTGATTGGCGTAGGCGTGGTGGAAGCCGCCGCTGAGATTCGAACCGAAGCCATCGCGCAGCGCGGATTGCGCGGCAAGAATGGTGCCGCCGGCGGCGAGCCAGACGGCTTCGGCGAGTTCCGGCGAGTACGGAACCTCGAGTTTCATGATTTCGCTAGCGCTGAGCGTGCCGGTTTTCAGTTTGTGCACCCAGGAAGCCGTGTGCACGCGGAGAAGGTCTTCGTCGGAGGCGGGAGCGGGTTGCAGAAAATCGGTGCTGTCGGCGGCGCCGGAGCTGATGAGTTTTTCGGCGATGAGGCGGAATTTCTGCGAGGGAAAAACGTGGGCGCCGAGATTTAAATCGTAGCGAGGATGATAGACGACTTTGAACGGAAGCATGCCTGAGCCTGCGATGGAGCGCGCGTTAATTTTCTCGCGCGAGGATAAAGTCGGGAAGGGTCATGAGCGCGCGGCCGTATTCGCTGTTGGAGTGGCCGTTAAGGCAGGCCTTGGCAC
>DATCOK010000291.1:0-3295 GCA_036564765.1 Candidatus Acidiferrum sp.
GGTGTATAGTCCACGGACAAAATTCAAAAGAGCGGTGGTGATTTCTTGAAACGAGTGTTGACAAGTGCCGGTTTGCAGATTTTCCGATTTGTTTGCGCTGCGTTTATTATTCTTGGCCTGATGCCCAGCTATTCCAGTCACGCGCAGGATCGCTCGCAGGCGCGGTCGATGGTGATGTCGCGCAATGGAATCGTGGCGGCGGAGTCGCCGTTGGCCGCGCAAGCTGGAGCGAAAATTCTTGAGCACGGGGGCAACGCGGTGGATGCCGCCATTGCCACGAACGCGGCCATGGGCGTGGTGGCCCCGATGATGAACGGGGTCGGCGGAGATTTATTCGCGATTGTTTACGACGCGAAGAGCGGCAAGTTGTACGGGCTGAATGCCAGCGGTTGGGCTCCCAAAGCCTTGACCATCGATTTTCTGCACCAGCAAGGGCTGCGCGACATGCCGGAGTTTGGGATTCACTCCGTCACCGTACCGGGAGCTGTCGACGGCTGGCAAAAGCTGGCGGACAGATTCGGACGCAAGAAGCTCGGCGAAGACTTAGCCGCGGCGATCAAACTCGCCAAGGAAGGTTTCCCTGTACCGGAACTAACCGGCGCAGTGTGGGCCGCCGATCTGGATTTGTTGCGCGGCGACAGTGCCGCGTCGCAGACCTACCTGTTGAAGGATCGTACGCCGCGTGCTGGAGAGATATTCAGCAATGCAGATCTGGCGTGGTCGCTGCAGCAGATCGCCGAGCACGGTCGCGACGCCTTCTATAAGGGAGAGATCGCCAAGAAAATTCTAGAGACCATGAAGCACCACGGCGGGGTGATGACCGAAGCGGATCTCGCGGAATATTCGAGCGAATGGGTTGAACCGATCTCGACCACCTACCGCGACTGGGCCGTTTTCGAACTCCCACCGAATGGCCAGGGGCTGGCTGCACTCGAAATGCTGAACATCATGGAGAAATTCCCGCTGGGGCAAAAGGGTTGGGAAGCCGGCTCGACCAACGCGCTGCACACCATGATCGAAGCCAAGAAACTCGCTTACGCGGACCTGCTGCGCTACATCGGGGAGCCACGCCAGCAGAAATTGCCGGTGACTACGCTGCTCTCGAAAGAGTGGGCGGAGAAGCGCTCGAAGTTGATCGACCCCGACCACGCGAACTGCGCGGTGGCCGCCGGGGAACTGGCGGGGGGCACCGACACGACCTATCTCAGCGTGGTGGACCGCGAAGGCAATATGGTTTCACTGATTCAAAGCAACTACAACGCGTTCGGGTCGGGCATCGTCGCACCTGGAACCGGCTTCGTGCTGCATGATCGTGGTGGCTTATTCACCTTAGATAGCAATTCGCCAAACGCGCTGGCGGGCCGGAAGCGCCCACTGCACACCATCATTCCGGCCTTTGCGCAGAAGGGTGACATCCGTGTGGCGTTTGGAATCATGGGTGGCTGGAATCAGTCGCAAGCCCACGCGCAATTCGTGGCCAACATTGCCGACTTCAAGATGAATATTCAGGCGGCACTCGAGGCGCCGCGCTTTTCGAAGCACACCTTCGAAGGGTGCGATGTGGGCATCGAAGACCGCGTCAGTGGTGCGGTGCGTAATGAACTTACCGCGAAGGGACACAAGCTGGAGGTGCGCGGCGCTTTCGCTTCGGGAAATATGGGGGGCGGACAGGCGGTGCTTCGGGATTTTGCAACCGGCGTGAACTATGGCGCTTCCGATCCTCGGAAGGACGGCCAGGCCGTCGCGGAGTTGCCGTTGGAGTGAGAGTTTGCGAGCGGAAAACTCGCCGCTGGTACGAGCGGAACGAGTGATTCAGTACCGCAGAAATTTGCTCAACTGTGTCTGTGGCGGAGGACAGGGTTGTCCACTTAGAGCGACACATTCCGTATCGGCAGGTTGTTAAGTACTGGAATATGAGCAAGTTGGGTTTACGACTCCGTGGTGCCTCAGTTGCCTTAGTACTTAGTGTTAAGAATTCTCAGCCATTGCCGGAGCCGCAACATGCGAAACTTCATCAAACTTTCCCTCCTGATCTTCTCCACTCTTATCGCTAGCACCCTGCTCGCCTCCGCTGCCTCTGCTCAGACCGTGGACGTGTCTGGTAGATATGCGTGTTCCTCGGCAAAATTGCGCGGCAAAGCCATCAAATGCTCCGCGCCACCGCTGACGCTTAAGCACGACGGCCGCTTCGAATTGCGAGGCTGGGAAGGCACGTACATGGTGACCGGCAACTGGGTTGAAATGTCCGACTCGTTGGTCCGCGCCCGCGCCAAGATCGAACCGGGCCACAAGATTACCCTGCGTTACTACGGCAAGCGCGGTCTGGTGGAAATGACCTTCGAGCGCCGGGTCGCCGAACTCGGAAAAATCAACCTTTCCTAAAGTTAGCTCAAACCTTCCCATCCATCGTCTTGCGCTGAACTTTCCCGCGGAGAACATCTAAGCGCTATACCAACGCGCGCCCTTACGCTGCTCCTCCGCAATCTCCCGAGCCATCACCAGCGTCTGCGCCCGGCGGTAATGGCCGCTGGCTGCCAGGATGGTGTTTAACAGCGCGATAGGAGCCGTGTACGAAGCGCCATACGAAGTCGACTCCACGGAG
The DNA here is from genome assembly GCA_036564765.1 of Candidatus Acidiferrum sp. Taxonomy (GTDB): domain Bacteria; phylum Acidobacteriota; class Terriglobia; order Acidiferrales; family UBA7541; genus Acidiferrum. The sequence continues at coordinate 2,603 of DATCOK010000291.1, forward strand.
GCCAGAAATACTTCGTCGCTCTCGCGCGCCAGCGGCGAGAGAAAAGTGTCCGCAATGCCTACGCAGTGCGCGCCTTTGGCCCGGGCCTGTTGAGCGCCCTCGACCGTCTGACGCAGGCCCCGGCGAAAGCTGATGGCGATCACCACGTCCTGTTTATTAATGCTGCGCACCAGATGCATGATGCGGCCGCCGCTAGTGGCGGTGAAGACCGGCAGGCCGAGCAGGCTGAGCTGATACTCGAGATAGTAAGCGAGGTAGCCGGCCAAGTCGCCAGCGAGAATGACGATGCGCCTCGCGGCGTAAAACCGTTTGGCGAGGGGCACGAGCCGGCGTGCGTCCAGGCTGTTTTTTAGCCCTTGCAGATTTTTAATGTCCTGCTCCAGGGACTCGCGCACATACTCAGGCATGCCTTCGCGCCCGGCGCCCGCTTGCATGGTGTCGAGCGAAGTGGCGAACGCCAGCGACAGCTCGTGAAGATAGTGTTGGAATTCGCGGTAGCTTTCAAATCCCAGGCCGCGCACAATGCGCACGATGGTGGCGGGATCGGTGCCCAGACGAGTGGCCAACGCCCGTACGCTGAGGAGTACGAATTCGCGCGGCTGCTCAAGGATGGGGCGAATAATTTCCTGACGCTTGACGCTAAGCTGCTCGATGCGTTCTGTCAGATGGTGAGAGGCCGCCCGAGTTTTGAGT
>DATCOK010000292.1:0-5839 GCA_036564765.1 Candidatus Acidiferrum sp.
GCCATCAGGTCACTCTCTACTTTTCCTCTGAAAATGAGCGTCGGCCGAACGTGGACGCGGCGTACCAACACAATCATGTTGGGGTCGACTTCCGGCTGAACCTTGGCCTTGGCGTCGAAGATGAGCGGCGGCACGAACACCTGGTAGATGGGCTCTTCTTTGGGGGCGGTGGGTATTCGCGGGTCGACGTTGGGAGCGTTGGGCTTCACGTCGCCCACATTGTGGTGCACTTCAGCTGCGGTGGCGAGATGGCTGACTTCCGGCGGAGGCTGCGAGGCTTGGACTAATTCCACTTCGCAGGCACAGTGCCCGCCATTGGGGCTGGTGCGCAGCGAATCGATCAGTCCGTTCGAGAGAAAAACGTCGGCGCCCTGCGGGACCAGCACACTTTGTCCGGTGAGTTGCTGTTCGAGGCGCAAAGCGCCGCGGTTGGTGCGAATGCACATCGCGCCGCTCGCGTCGAAACCGACTACGGTATCTTGCGCGGCGTCGCCGATGGCCACCGGCTGGGCTTGAATTTGCGGCGTGTACATCGCGAGAATGGGTTCGTGCTCGATGTGCGCGTGGATCGTGCCGGTATCGAGAGCGATCGTCAGCGACTTGCCGGACTTCAACACCGATAGGTGTGCGGGGCCGCAGATGGCGATCTCACCGCCCTCCACCAATTTGATTCGGGCGCTGCCGGACTTGACGCGGATGTCGCTGCCGCTGCGCAGGATGGTGACGAGTTGGCCGTTGACGGTTTCCACACTCATTGGGCCGGTTACGGCTATGGCCGGACCTTCGATGACGCCAACCGCGTCGCCGGGCGGCGGATTGTCGGGGCCGGCGGCGAGCGCGACCAGCGCGCCACACAACGCGACTCCGGCGGCGATCATGCCGCTAGCAAGAATGCGTTGCGCGGGTCGAACGATTTTTTGTGGAAACTGCACGGCCGAACCTTTGCTCCTCGGCGAGTCGCCACGGTTGCTCCCAGGCGAAAATGGCGCAGTACGCCGCGTTCGCGGCTCAGCGCCATCGGCCTATACTATACGACGATGGCTCTCCCGGAAGCAGGCCATGATGCGCAGAAAGAACCACTCCCCGCGGACGCGACTACTCCGCCTGCTGCGCCTGAAACCGAAGCGGTAAATCTGCACTACGACACGCGGCTGCCGCGGCTGCCGTGGTCGCGCCGCGCGCAAATACCCATCATCGCCGCCGCGGTATATAGCGTGATTCGTATGCTGGGACCGACGCTACGCTTCGAGGTGCTCGGCAAGCAGCATCCCGACCGGGTGTATGCTTCTGGGCGGCGCTGCATTTACGCCTTTTGGCATCGGGTGATCATTCCGGTGGTGTGGTGGGCGCGCCATCGCGGAATCGTGGTGCTGAATACCACGGCGTTCGATGGGCAGTGGACGCGCAAGGTCATCGAGTGGCTAGGCTTCGGCACGGCCCAGGGAAGTTCGACGCGAGGCGGTTTACGCGGGTTGGCCGTCATGGCGCAGCGACTCGAAGAGGGTAAGGACTGCGGCTTCACCATCGATGGGCCGCGCGGTCCGCGCTACATCGCCAAACCCGGGCCGGTCATGCTGGCGCGGAAAACCGGGAATCCCATTTTAGTCTTTCATATCGGCGTGGATCGCGGAAAGACGTTTACGCAGACCTGGGACCATTTCCTTTTGCCTGCGCCGTTTGCGCGCGCGGTGATTCTGTGCGCTCCACCGATTTATGTGCCGAGAGATGCGGACGCGTCGGTGATGGAGGAGCGGCAAGCCAAGATGCAGAGTGAGTTGGAGCGGGTCCGGGATGTGGCAGAGTCGTGGTTTCAGATTAGCGAGGGGGAACGGCGGAAGCATCGGGCGGAGTTCAGTGCGTAGATGGTAAGTTGTGCTTTGTCACGGTACGACGGGCGAGTGTTGGGAGTAAGTGCTTTAGAAGGGGCGGGGTACTGGGACGGCTTTTGGTTGAACGTTCAACTAAAAATTGCGGTTCTTGGTTGAGTGTTCAAGTAAGACGGGAATTTCTTGATTGAGCGTTCAACTCAGGAGTGAGGTTCTTGGTTGAATGTTCAACGTTGCACGGTGAGCAGCTACGCTTAGCACCCACATCCTCACACGAAACCATTCTGCGAACCAATCCAAAGATTGGATTTCAAATCCCGGCCTAGGTCCATTATATTACATCTTGGTTAAGTATTGTAGCACTAAAGTAAGAAAAGCTTCCTTCAGTGTCTGCAATCCCTTTTTTGTTTGTGGCTTCCGCAGCGACTGAAAGTCGCCGCCTCCTAAAGAAACAGCATCAAGAAGCTGCGTCCGGCCCTGCGCAGATACGTTGCTGCTAAAGATAGTTACCCGCTAATTTCCGCCAGGCGAAATTTTAAATTATTTTAGGGTGCGTTCAGCTAGTTTTACCTGGACGTCGAGTTTTTTGCCGGCGCGGTAGAGGGTTATGGGGACAACGTCGCCGGGACGTTTGTGGTTGAGGATTTTGTTTACGTCGAACTGGCTGGTTACTTTTTGGTTGTCGATGGAGGTTATGACGTCGCCACCGATGTGAATGCTGCGCATCCCGGCTCTAGCGACCTGATCGCCGCCTTTAATCCCTGCGGTGGCGGCAGGACCGCCCCTAGTTACAGTTTCGACCAGCAGACCTTCCTGCACCGGTAGATCCAAAGCTTGGGACAGGTAGCCGCCGATGGGCAACGTTTCCACGCCGAGGAAGGCGCGGTGCACGCGGCCGTCGGTAATCAAGTCACTGGCGATGCCTTTTGCGGTGTTCACCGGAATGGCGAAGCCGATGCCCGCGGTGGTGCCCGACGGAGTGTAGATCGCGGAGTTGATCCCGATGACTTCGCCGTGCGAGTTGATCAGCGGACCTCCGGAGTTGCCACGGTTGATGGCGGCGTCGGTCTGAATGGCTTCGTCGATGAACGTAGTTTCGCTGGTTTGCACGGTGCGGCCGAGTGCGCTGACCACTCCAGTGGTTAAGGTGCTTTGAAAGCCGAAGGGATTGCCGATGGCCAGAACCTTCTGGCCGACCTGCAGGTTGGAGGAATCACCCAGCGGCAAAGTGGCCAGATTTTTTCCGTTGGGTTCAATTTTCAACAGGGCCACATCATTGCGCTGGTCGGCACCGATAAATTTGGCGGGATAGCGGGACTGGTCGCCGAGGACCACTTCGATGGACTGGGCCTCCTGGACCACGTGAAAATTGGTGAGGATGTAGCCGCGCTTGTCGATGATGAAGCCGGAGCCGGCGCCTTCGACGGGAACGGGGTCCATGAAGAAATCGTACTGGGTGGCTTTGGTTAAAACGTTGGCGACGGCGGGCGCGGTCTGGCGGTAAATGCGCACGTTGATGGATTCGTCGTCGGTGAGGGCGGCATCGCGTTGCGCGAGCGCGGCGCTCGAGAGCATCGGGCGCGAAGAAGTGTGGGGCTCTGCTCCCACGTTGATTGGCTGGCGCGGTCCCCAGCGGCCACCGGCGTAATAGGCGCCGAGAATGATGACGACGGCGGCGAGTAACAGACGAATGGTACCGGCGGATCGCGAAACGCTCATGTTGGTTGTCCTTCTCGGCTTTGCTGCTCGACCAGAGATCTCGACGGACTGGCGGCTTGTTCTTGATTTTACCTGTGTCCGCGCGCTTGCGTGGCCCAAAATTGAAAGTGCGGTTTCGGCGAAAAAGAGCCGCGCGCCTGGGAAGCTTCAGTCTGTTGGACGCGCAGCGCGGAGTTTTGTAACGAGGAGCTCGACCTGGCTGCGCGTTTCGGCAAGTGATCCGGAGCAATCGATTTTATCTGTGGCGCGGCGTAACTTTTCTTCGACGGGCAACTGCGCGGCAATCCTGCGCCGGGCGTCTTCCTCCAGCATTCCGCGGGAAAGCAGGCGCGCGATTTGCTGTTCCGGTTGGCACCAGGCGACCACGACGCCGTCGAGTTTTTGGTCGAGAGCGGCTTCGAAAATGAGCGCCGCTTCCACAAACGCAGCCGGGTAATTTCCATGGCGTTGCAATTTTTCAAACTCGGAGAGGACGCGGGCTTCGACGCGCGGATGGATGATGGCGTTGAGGCGCTGCAATTTTTCGAGGTCGTTAAAAACTATTTTGGCCAGAGCGGCGCGATTGACCGATAGGTCTTCGTTGAGGATTTCGGCGCCAAATTCGCGGGCGACTTCTTCGTGTGCGGGAGTTCCCGGTTGGATGATCTGGTGCGCGATGATGTCGGCCTCCAGAACGACGAAGCCGAATTCGCGCAGAATGAAAGCGACGGTGCTTTTGCCGCTAGCGATGCCGCCGGTTAGTCCGAGACGGAGCATGGGCGGTTAGCGAGCTGGCGCGCTGCTCTGCGCCGTTTTCGCCGAGGAAGTTTTTGCGGAGCCTTCGCCGCGGCGGAGACGCGCGGCTTTGACAGTGTTGCTCATCAACATGGTGATGGTCATGGGGCCGACGCCGCCGGGAACGGGCGTGAGCGCGGCAGCGGTGCGGATGGCGTCAGGATGGACATCGCCGACGAGCGCGGAAGGTTTGGCGCGGAATTTCTCGAGGCGTTCGGGATTGTTGCGGAAAAATTTTTCGGCTTCGGCCTGATCGGTGACCCGATTCGTACCGACGTCGATTACAGCCGCGCCGGGTTTGATCCAATCGGCGGCGACGTAGCCGGCTTTGCCCATGGCGGCGACCACGATGTCGGCCCGGCGGACGGTTTCGGGGAGGTCGCGGGTCTTGGAATGACAAATGGTCACGGTGGCATTGGCGTGCATGAGCAGCAGGGCCATGGGCTTGCCGACGATGTCGCTGCGGCCGAGCACCACGGCGTTGGCGCCTTCGATGGGAATGTTTCCGCGGCGCAGAATTTCCATGCAACCGGCGGGCGTACAGGCCACGAGTCCGGGACGGCCGCTGACGAGACGGCCAAGATTCATGGGATGAAAACCGTCGACATCTTTGGCGGGATCGACGGATTCGAGAACGAGTTTGGTATCGACCTGCGACGGAAGAGGAAGTTGGATGAGGATGCCGTCTACGGCGTGGTCGCCGTTGAGATCGTCGACGAGTTGCAAGAGTTCGCGGGTGGTTACGGAGGCCGGAGGCGTGTGCATCCAACTGGCGAGGCCGAGTTGCTCGCACGCGGCGATTTTACTTTTTACGTACAGCTGCGACGCGGGATTTTCGCCGACGAGCACGGCAGCGAGGCCGGGGCGGATGCCAGACGCGGTCATGGCGGCGACTTCAGTTTTCAGCTCGGCGAAAATTTCGTCGCGGATTTTCAGGCCATCGAGTATGCGGGCGGTCATGTGCGGAACGCTCCTGGGAAGGGCGAGAGAAAAGCATAGCACACGGAATTTGCGCGATTTCTCGCGTCGCCGGCGTGGTCTACGCTTTGGCTTTTTCCAGCGCGGCGGTCAGCGCCGGCATGATTTCAAAAATGTCCCCGACGATCCCGTAATCGGCAATTTCAAAAATCGGGGCGTTCTGATCCTTGTTGATGGCCACGATAGTGCGCGCGCCTTTCATGCCGACAACGTGCTGAATCGCGCCGCTGATGCCCAAGGCGAGATAGAGTTTGGGGGCAACGGTCTGGCCGGAGCTGCCGATCTGGCGCTCCATGGGGAGCCAGCCTTCGTCGCAGATGGGGCGGGACGCGGCGATTTCGCCGCCGATGGCTTTGGCGAGGGCTTCGGCCTGGGGGATGTTTTCGGGGGCTTTGATGCCGCGGCCGATGGAGACGATGATGGGGGCTTGGGTCAGGTCGACGGCGGATTTGGCTTCCTTGAAAAGATCGAGGGGCGTGGTGCGGATTTGTTCGGGTTTCAGCTCGACGGAAATTTTATTGATAGGGGATTTGCCGGAGGGG
>DATCOK010000293.1:0-6814 GCA_036564765.1 Candidatus Acidiferrum sp.
TACCGAGTATTACAGCGGCGATGGGTCCGCGGACGATCCCGTATATGTGGAGCTGCCCAAGGGCACCTACGTGCTCGCGTTTCACCCGCGAACCAACGCGCCCAAGAATCATGCCGCGGCCAATCTCGACTCCCGCTCGGATGCCCACCCTCCGAACCTCCAAGAGGCCGCCGGCTCACAGCAGATTCCCAGGAGATGGGCCATCGCCGTCGGAATCCTCGCGGTCCTCCTCGCCGCGTCCCTGACAGTCATGGGTGCTCTGCTATTTCCGCACAAAGCCGGTGAAACCAGCGCCATCAGCGACAAAATTGCTGTTCCCGCCGCCTTTCCCACTTTCTGGAAGGGATTCCTGACCGGTCCCGAAGAACCTTGGGTGATCTTCAGCAACGCGGCATTTGTCGGGCGGCCCGACGTAGGTATGCGTTACTACGACGCTTCCCGCGATTCCGCGTCGCCCATTCTTGATCACTACACCGGCGTCGGAGAAGTCCTGGCCGTCCACGAACTCGATCGCGTCTTCAGCCTTCTCCATCAGGAGATTCGCGTCAAACGGGGCAGCCTCTTCTCTCTCGACGACGCCAAGAACAACGACCTAATCTTCATCGGTTCACCTTCCGAAAATTTGACCTTGGCAGAAATCCCCAGCACCCGGAACTTCGTCTTTCGCCAGGTGCAATCTGGTACTCGCCGGGGCAACATGGAAATCGTAAACATCCATCCCGGCAGCGGAGAACCGAAGGAGTTCCTGGCTTCGCCTTCTAACCAAACCCTGACAGAAGACTATTCCATCGTCGCGCTTGTCCGTGGGATCAACCAGACCCGCTCGGAACTCATTCTTGCCGGCACCACAACGATCGGCACACAAGCTGCTGTCGAGTACGTGTCCCGCCAGCAATCGCTGGAGGAATTGCTCCTCCGCTTATCCGTGTCGAAATCCGGTGAACTGAAGCCTTTCGAAGCAGTTTTGCGCGTCAAGGTAGTGCGCGGAGTGCCGGTAGCCACCGAACTCGTAGCCCTCCGTAAAGGCGAATGATTCCCCGCAGAGACCCGACCGGGTGCCAGATGTCTCGCGCGCGACTTACGGAGTCGCAGTCTTCAATCGCGGATCAAGCTCCTCGGCCCGCTTCAATTCTCTGACGGACTCTTCACTCTCACCTTTGCGTCGGAGAGCCAGGCCCAACTGATAGTGCGCCAGTGCGTAGGCCGCGGAGGATGCAACCGCCGAACGGAACTGCGCGATCGCGGCGTCCAGGTCCCCGGCGTTCAGCAGTCGCTTTCCCGAATTTGTGGCGAAGACCGCGGCTTGGAGATCCGTCGTTTTTTTGGCCGTGCTGGCGCCTACCCGGCTCTCCTCCGCAGCACCCTGTGTGTCTCCCATTTGGCGGAGCACCCCGGCGAGAGTGGTATGAGCTCCGGCAAAATCCGGCTGCAAGCGAATCGCTTCGCGCAATGCCATCGCCGCCTCCGGCCATTTTTCTTCCTGCTTCAGAACAGTTCCAAGCGTGTAGAAGGCTTCGGCGTAGTCCGGCTTCGCTTTGACCGCTCCGCGAAGTTCAACCTCCGCCGCCGGAAATTCTCCTTGCTGCCACAATGCCACACCCAAGGTATAGTGCGCGTCGGACTGGTTGGGATCTAACTCCGTCGCTTTTCGCAACTCAACAATTCCTTCGGGCAGTTTATCCTTCAGCTTTAGCGCCAGTCCTAAATCGTAGTGCAGCGTGGCATCGGCCGAAGCTTTCTGAAGTGCGGCCTGAAATTGTTCGATGGCGGCGTCGAAGTCGGTCTTCTGCAAATAGGCCACGCCCAGGTTGGCTTGGTAATCCGTGTCATTGGGCCGCAACTGGAGCGCGCTCTGGAATTCTTTAATCGCGCCATCGCCGTCGCCCGTCTGCAGAAGCGCCAGTCCCAGATTATTGTGGCCGTCGGGATTTTCCGGCTGCACGCGAACCACGGCGCGGAATGCCGCTACGGCTCCATCCGCGTCGCTGGAGTGTTGCAGCAGCAAGCCGAGTTGATTCTGCGCGTCAGGAAAATCGGGCTGCAGCTGGACCGCCTCTCGCAAAGCGGCTTTGGCTTCTTCCGTGCGGCCGGCCTGCTGCAACGCTCTTCCAAGGTAGTAGTGGGACTGCGGATTCTGCGGGCCCAATTTTGTCGCGGCGCTTAGTTCCGCGATGGCGGCGGGCGCGCCACTTTGATACTCCACCACTCCAAGATGCAGGTGAGCGCCGGCCGATTGCGGCGACAATCGCACGGCCTCGGCAAATTCTTCGCCGGCCGGCTCCGGTTTGCCTTGCTGCATCAGCACGGTGCCGAGATCGTCGTGCAGGTCGCCGCGCGTCGGAGCCAACTCGGAAGCCTTGCGCAGTTCAGCGGCTGCGCCTTCCAGATCGTTCGAGAAGGCCAGTGCGCGGCCGAGAGAGCGGTGGGCCTCCGAGTCGTCGGGCGCAGCGGCAATCGCCAACTTTGCTTCCCGCGCGGCGCCGCTCGGATCGGTCTTCTTGATCAGCGCGTTGGACAGATTGATGTGCGCCTGTACGAAGGAAGGCTTGAGGCGCAGGGCGCTGTGGAATTGCTCCACAGCCTGGTCCGTTTTTCCGCGATTTAGCAGCACCCAGCCCAGGGAGTTGTGACCTTCCGCGCTTTCAGGAGCAAGTTTCACCACTTTTTCGAAGGCTTTCTGTGCCCCGTCCAAATCTGCCCGCTGGACTGCGGTCATGCCCTCGGCATAAGTTTCCTGAGCTTTGGCGGTGTTGTCGGTCTGAGTGGTCGACGGCTGCTGGATTAGGTCAGCGGCGGAACAACATGCCGGGTTCGCGAGCGCGGCGATAGCGAATGCCATGGCCGCAGCAAGAGGAGTCGGATACTTAAATCGCAGTGAGAGCACCGCCATGCAGCAGGAACCTCGAATTCCAAAATGTTAACACGCAGATAACAAGTATCGGCATGTAAGTCCCTGGAACGACCTGGATAAAGGAAGTAAAAGGATTCCAGGCCGGTGCCTAGATTTCAACTCGCGCAACTTTTCCGCTATGGTAGCTAGATGCGCCGTCTTTTCGCTCAAACCCGATCGCTAGCCGCGGCGCTGGTTCTCTTCATTCCCGTGTGGGCGCAAAATTCTCCGGGCCTCTCGACCAAGACTGCCGGCAAAAAACCGATCGCCAACTTTGTAGACATCGCCGCCAAGGCCGGACTTACCGCTCCCAACACCTTCGGCGGCCTCGACACCAAGAAATACATCATCGAAACGACCGGCACGGGCGTGGCTATCTTTGATTATGACAATGACGGCTGGCCGGATATTTTTCTGGTCAACGGCACGACTCTGGATCCGCTGCCTACCGGCAAGCCGCCCACCAGCCACCTGTATCACAACAATCACGACGGGACGTTCACGGACGTGACGGAAAAGTCCGGACTCAATAAAACCGGATGGGGCCAAGGGGTTTGTGTCGGTGATTATGACAACGACGGCTGGGAAGACGTGTACGTCACCTATTACGGCAAAAATGTGCTGTACCACAACAATGGCGACGACACGTTCACGGACGTGAGCGAGTCCGTCGGGGTGGCAGGCTCAGGCAAACTCTGGGGCACTGGGTGTGCGTTCGTCGATTATGACCGCGACGGTAAGCTCGACCTGATGGTAGCCAATTACGTCGACTTCGATCTCGCGACGACTCCCGTTCCGGGAGAACGCGCCGATTGTTTGTGGAAAGGCGTTCCGGTGATGTGCGGCCCGCGCGGGCTGCCGTGGGCTAAAAATATTCTGTACCACAATTTAGGGAACGGGAAGTTCGAGGACGTCACCACCAAGGCGCACATCGACCAGACTACCGGCCACTATTCCTTCAGCGTGACCACGCTCGATTTCAACGATGACGGCTGGCCCGACATTTATGTGGCTTGCGACAGCACCGCCAGCATCCTGTACCGCAATAATCGCGATGGAACGTTCACCGATGTGGCCGTGCTGGCGGGGGCGGCCTTCAACGAAGACGGAAAAGAACAAGCGGGTATGGGATCCACCGTGGCGGACTTTAACGGCGACGGCAAACTGGATCTGTTCAAAACGAATTTCTCGGACGATACCGCCACGTTATACCGCAACAATGGCGATGGCACCTTTGACGACGTGACCTTCGCCGCTGGTCTCGGTTTGCACACGCAATACCTAGGCTGGGGCACGATGTTCTTTGATTTCGACAATGACGGCTGGCCCGACCTTTTGCTGGTCAACGGGCATGTCTATCCGGAAGTCGATAAGCAGCACCTCGGCAGCAACTATCAGGAGCCGCGCATCCTGTATCGCAACAATGGCGATGGAAAGTTTACGGATGTGTCGGAGCTTGCCGGATCAGCCATTACTACCGTCAGTTCTTCGCGTGGTCTCGCCGTAGGGGATCTGTGGAACGACGGCCGCATTTCGGCGGTGATCAGCAACATGAGCGCGCCGCCCAGCCTGCTGGAAAACCAAATGCGCTATGCCAATCACTGGATCGCGATCAAAACGGTAGGCACGAAATCGAATCGCGATGGCATCGGCGCGCGCATCACCATGAAAGCCGGCAAGCGTACCTTCGTTGATGAAGTGCGCAGTGGATCGAGCTATATCTCCACCAACGATATGCGCGTTCACTTCGGGCTGGGCTCCGCCACGAAAATCGACTCGCTGGAAATCCGCTGGCCCAATGGCCAAACCGAAAAATTCCCCGCGCCTGCCGTGGACAAGATCCACACCATCAAGGAAGGATCGGGTCTTCCGGTCGCACCGTCGGAAAACAAAAAGTAAACGAAAAGAAGTTTTAAGAATTGCGTCTCAGGACTTCGCTTTTCCGGCCTTCTCAAAGTCCATGGTGCGGACAATCCCCTGGCCTTCCTTGACGAAAATGACCTGGTTCGGTTTTACATTTTCCAACTTCTCGACGTCTCCGCTGGGCCAGTGAATTTCCAATAACTCTACTTTCTCCGCCTTGCCGATTCCGAAATGAACGCGCAAGTCGTTCTGCGAGAAATAGCCTCCGCCGCTGCGCACTTCATCGATCTGCGAATGCGGCTTGGACTCTCCGGGCACGCGTGTGACGCAGCGCAAGCGCGCGCCAATCCCACTGCGGTTCGATTTCGTGCCGATGGTGCGCACCTTCAACCAGTTGTTTGCGGTTTTGGCGTCGCAGCGCAATAACTGCGGAAAATCATTGACGGTATTCACCACGACGTCGAGGTCACCGTCGTTGTCGAAATCTCCAAATGCGGCTCCTCGCGCCGCCACCGGAGCGGAAATCCCCGCACCTGCTTCCATCGAGACATCTTCAAATCGCCCGTTGCGCAAATTGCGGTACAGCAATTTCCGCTGCGCGTACCCGGCTTCCGTGCGCAACTGCTCGACTTCCGGGTAGACGTGCCCGTTGCAGATCAGAATGTCCGCCCAGCCGTCGTTATCCATGTCGAAAAAACCGCAGCCCCAGCCGAGGTATTGCGTGTGTTTGCCCAGGCCCGCTGGAAAAGTCGCATCTTCAAAATTTCCTCCACCGGTGCCGCGGTACAGCGAGGGGGTATCGCCGGCAAAATTCGTTTTCACGATGTCCAGATTGCCGTCCAAATCGTAATCGATCGCGGAAACTCCCATGCCAGCCTGCGGTTTTCCATCCGCGCTCAGGGCGCAGCCGGCCTCCATGGCCACGTCCGTAAATTTCCCATTTTTCAGATTTTTGTACAGCGCGCTCGCGGTCGAATCGTTGGCCACGTAGATGTCCGGCCAGCCGTCGTTGTCAAAGTCCGCCGTCAGCACCCCCAGCCCATAGGTTCCATTGGCCGCGAGAATTCCCGACGACTCCGAAACGTCCTTGAAGGTTCCGTCCCCATTGTTGTGATACAAAATATTTTTTCCGCCGTTCAGTCCCGGCGGCCCGCAAGCCACCCTCATCCCTTTGAAGTTGCAAGGTCCGGATTCCGGCACCGGAGCCGTTGTGAGATCCAGATCGATGTAGTTGGCGACAAACAGGTCGAGGTTGCCGTCGCGGTCGTAATCGACAAAAGCGCAGCCGCTGTTCCAGCGTTTCCCGTTTCCTGCGACACCTGCTTTTTCGCTCACATCCGTGAAGGTGCCGTCACCATTGTTGTGGTAGAGCACGTTCTTGCCAAAATAAGTGACGAACAAATCCTCGTAGCCGTCGTTGTCGTAGTCGCCGATGCACACACCCTGGCCCCATCCGGAATGGACGAGGCCGGCCTTCGCGGTTACGTCCGTGAAGCTTCCGTCGCGGTTATTTTTGTAAAGATGGGAAGTAGGTTCCTGCCCAGCCGGGAATCCTTGCAGCCGGGAACCATTCACCAGAAAAATATCGAGCCAGCCGTCGTTGTCGTAATCGTAGAAAGCCACGCCGCAGCCGGTGGTCTCCAGCAAATATTTGTTGGAATGCTCGCCGCCAAAAATGGTCTTGGCGTTCAAGCCGGCTTCTTTGGCAACGTTCAGAAAACTCAATCCGAGCGGCGTGCCGGCGATTTGTGGCGCCACGGGAGCGGCAGTGCCGGAAGTCGCGCTCGTTTGCGGCGAGGAATCAGTCAGAAGCCGCCGCTTCCCGAACCACCCGAATCCCAATATGTTTTCGAGCGAGAGAACCGTCGCCGACCGGCTTGCGGACTTCACAAAGGCGCGGCGCGAAAGAGTTGGAAAATCCCAAAAACCCAAAAGGAAGGTACCTTCCCGACTTTGGCTCGTGCTAGAATCTGCCGCTTTCCTTTATAGAGAGCCGTATGGTAGTTTGCAAGCGCCCGCGCCCTCCATTTCGCTATCCGGCAGCCTCAGTCAATAAGGGTA
>DATCOK010000294.1:0-2784 GCA_036564765.1 Candidatus Acidiferrum sp.
CCTATGTAGTGCGTAAGGGCGCGAGCACGGACTGGGTCACCTTCCACTTTCCGGGCCTCATCTGGGTGAACACTTTAATTTTGCTCGTGAGCAGTGCAACTGTGGAAGTGGCGCGACGGCGCCTCGCGGCCGGCAATCTGACCAGCTTTCGCAGTTGGTGGACGTTGACCACACTCCTGGCGTTTGTATTTCTGGCTGGCCAAATTGTCGTTTGGCGGCAATTGTTCGAACAAGGCGTATATCTAGCCAGTAATCCCGCGAGCAGTTTCTTTTTCATATTTACCGGACTACACGCGCTGCACATTCTGGCGGGACTCGGTGCGCTTCTTTTTGTCGCGCTTCGCAATTTCGATCAAGCCCGCCTTTCGCTCGCGACTGCGGCCGGCGTTACTTCTTACTTCTGGCACTTCCTCGATGGCTTGTGGGTATTCCTGGCGGTGCTGCTCTACTTCGGCCGCTAAATCCCTAGCCGACACCGGTGCCCGCCCTCCCGACCCAGAAATGCTAACCTTCCCCGCATGTTTTCCGACCGCACTGGCTGGAACCTCGAACACACCAAGCTAAGCCAAGCGCTGGCTGCGAATCGCGCTACCGGCAAGGCGCTGATCGACCTGACGAAGTCAAATCCCACGGAATGTGGATTTCGCTACGACGCGGAAGCCATACTCGCCGCACTGAATAATCCTGCGAGCCTGGCGTACGAGCCGCTCGCGCAGGGCCTCCCGTTAGCCCGCGCAGCGATTGCCGCGTACCATCGTTCCCATGATTGCGATGTGAGCATTGACGATATTTTTCTCACCACCAGCACCAGCGAAGCGTACTCGTTTCTTCTGCGCCTGCTGTGCAATCCAGGCGACGAGGTTTTGATCCCACAACCAGGCTATCCGCTGCTGAATTTTCTCGCCGACCTGCAGGACGTAAAGTTGGTGCACTACCCGTTGCTCTACGATCACGGATGGCAAATCGATTTTCATGCCTTGCAGCAAGCGCTAACGTCGCGCACGCGCGCGATCATCGTAGTGAATCCAAATAACCCCACGGGGCATTTCTGTAAGCCCAGTGAGATCGCGGAGATGAGCGAGATTTGCCGCAAGCGCGACATCTCCATACTTGCAGACGAAGTCTTTCTGGACTTCGCGCTGGATAACGATAAGCCGCAGAGTTTCGCGGCGAATGAACGAGCCCTCACGTTCACCATCAGTGGCCTTTCAAAAATCTCGGGGCTGCCACAAATGAAAGTGGCGTGGTTTGTAGCGGGTGGCCCGGAGCATCTCAAAAAAAGCGCAACGGCTCGTCTGGAAATGATCGCGGATACTTTCCTGTCCATGAACGCACCGGTGCAGTTGGCCATCGACACGCTATTGGACCAGCGCCACAGCTTCCACGAACAGTGTTTGCAACGCGTGCGGAAAAATCTCGCGCAGCTCGACGAACAACTTTCGCGCCAGAAATTGTGTTCCAGATTGCAGATCGAAGGGGGCTGGTACGCGACTTTGCAGATCCCGCGCACCATTAGCGAGGACGACCTGGCTTTTGACTTGCTGCAGGCCAACGGGGCGTACGTTCACCCCGGTCATTTCTACGACTTCCCGGCAGATGGATACCTGGTGGTGAGCTTGATCACGCCGGAAGCCGAATTTGCTGCTGGTCTCGCGGCCGTATTCGGCATGCTAGCGGAAAAGTTCCGTCTGCTTAAGAAAGATTCTTGAGGTGCGCCAAGCGGAACGGCGAGCCCAAGTTCTCCCGCAGCTCGATCCAGTGTTCTTCAGGAATGCGCATAAACACTTCCACTACTTTGGGATCGAACTGCGTCCCGGAGCACCGCAAAATTTCGCCGCGCGCGTGCGACATCGGCAACGCTTTGCGGTATGGCCGGTCGCTGATCATGGCGTCCATGGAATCCGCGATGGTAAAAATGCGCGCTCCGAGCGGTATATCTTCGCCTTTCAACCCACGCGGGTAGCCGGTACCATCAAAAAATTCCTGGTGCGCCAGCACAATTTCCGCGGCGTCACGCAAAAAGGGAATGCGGATCAGCATGTTGTAGCCGATGTCGCAGTGCTTGCGCATGATCTGCTTCTCTTCGTCGTTCAGCGGCCCGGGTTTGCGCAAAATGCTGTCGGGAATAGCCATCTTGCCGATGTCATGCAGAAACGCGGCACGCGCCAGAATCGGCAAGTACGCGATGGACACCGGCATAGCTTTGGCAATGGAAATGCAAAACGCGGTCACGCGCTGGCAATGGCCTTCCGTTTCCGCATCCTTTAAGTCGAGCGCGCTGCCCAGCGCTTCGAGCGTGTCGTCGTAAGACTGTTCAAGTTGCGCGATGGCATCCACGTATTGCGCGGTGCGCTCTTCCACTAACTGTTCCAGGTTGCGCTGGTAGCTGCGATTCTCAGTGACCAGCCGGCGATGTTCCAGCGCCCGGCCTACTCCGAGAAATAACTGGTCCTTCTCGAACGGTTTCAAAATGTAGTCGTAAGCCCCGCGGCGAATCGATTCGAGCGCCGTGGAAATATCATGGATCGCGGTAACCATGATGACCGGCACTTCCGGATCATACTGGCGCATCCACTCCAGCAACTTGATGCCGTCCATCTCCGGCATGATCATGTCGCTCAAAACCAGGTCCGGCGTGAAACGCTTCACCTGTTCTTGGGCGGCCCGGCCGTTCGGCACGCTGGTGCAGTGATACCCCTTGGATTCCAGCATGGTCGAGACCACTTCGCGAATGGCTTCCTCGTCATCGACCACCAGTATGTTTTCCATGTCCACGTTGATTGG
>DATCOK010000295.1:0-5578 GCA_036564765.1 Candidatus Acidiferrum sp.
AGCTCGAACTTGCGTCCGAAGAGCCTAGTTGTGACGGAGTTCGCCGCCCCCCTGTGGCAGCCGCTTTGATCAGATCCTGCTCGCTCCTCCTGGCTATTCTTATCTACCTGTCTCTCTCCGCTAGTGCTCCCCTGGCGGCGACCCGCAAAATCATTTTCGACACGGATCCCGGAACCGACGACGCCATGGCTCTGATGCTGGCGCTCAATTCACCGGAACTCGACGTTCGAGCCATCACCGTGGTTCCCGGCAACGTTACCGCCAAGCAAGGTCTCGAGAACGCCCTGCGCATGGTCTCGCTCGCTAATCGCTGTGACATTCCCGTCGCCGCCGGGGCGCAACATCCGCTGTTTCAAAAACTGATCACCGCGGAGTTCTGGCACGGCAAAAACGGCCTCGCCAACATCGAGTTGCCGACCAGCAAGTGCAAAGTCGATCCGCGCTTTGGCCCAGACCTCATCATTGAATTAATCCACGCCGCGCCGCACGAAATTACTCTGGTGCCCGTCGGCCCGCTCACCAATATTGCCTTGGCAGTCGAGAAAGACCCTTCCATCGTTCCGCTCGTCAAAGAAGTCATCCTCATGGGCGGCTCCATCAAGGGCGGGAACGTCAACGCGGCTGCCGAAGCCAACATTTACAACGACCCGGAAGCCGCGCAAATCGTATTCCAAGCCGGCTGGCCGCTAACCATGGTCGGCCTGGATGTGGGAGACAAAACGCTGCTGGGCAAAAAGGAATTGGATAAACTGGCCAGCACTCATGGCCCGATGAACGACTTCATTCTCGGCGTAGCGAAATTTTTGGTCGCGCTATCGGAAAAATACGGCGACAGCGCCACGCCCATGTACGACCCATTGGCCGTCGGCGTGGCCATCGACTCTACCCTGGTTACTGCGCCGCTTATGCGTGTGGACGTGGAGACCCGCGGAGAATTCACTCGCGGCGAAACGGTCGCCAACCGCCGCAACGAAATCGAGCGCAATGTCTTGCACGGCGACCGCTACATCATCGAGGGCCTCGACAAAGTCGAGCCCAACGCCAGAGTTTGTACCGAAGTCCAAGCCGATCGTTTTCTCCAGCTTTTCGTGTCGCGGATTCAAAACAAGTGAGCACTCTCGTTCCCAGGAAAGACCAAAATCGACTTTCGCAGAGTGGAGTGAAAACAATGAAACAGCGAATCGTAACTTGTCTGCAGGCGTTACTCATGCTCTGTCTGGCCGCGCTGGCCGTAACTTCGCAAACGGCCGCGCAGACACTCGAGCGCGGAGCCGTGCGCGGCACGGTTTCCGATACTTCGCATTCCGCGGTGGCGGGGGCCAAACTGACGCTCTCCAACTCCTCCACCGGCTTCCGGCGCGATTTCACCACGCAGGATGACGGCGCTTACGGTTTCGACTCCGTGCCGCCGGGCACCTACACGCTGGTCGCTGATGCTTCCGGTTTCGCGCTCACTACCGTTCAGAATGTTCTGATCAACGTGGGCTCCTCGGTGAACATCGACGTCACCATGCCGCTCAAGTCCGCGCAGGAATCCGTCACCGTCACCGCCGAAGCGGTCGGCGCTGTTGACACTTCCACAGCAGGCATCAGCCAACTGATTAACGAGAGAAACGTCGAGAATCTCCCGCTCGAAGGCCGCGACTACCGCGACCTCGCGCAGCTAACCCCTTCCGCTCAAGTAGTCCCCGGACTGCGCGGCGGCATTCGACTCGGCGGCCAGCAAAGCGACTACAGCGGGCTGGTCATTGACGGCGCCGATAGCACCAATAATTTCTTCGGGGAAAATTTCGGCTCGCTCGAAACCAAAAACCTGACCGTGCCTCTCGAAGCTGTCCAGGAATTCCAGGTAGTCACTAACGGTTTCGCGCCTGAGTTCGGACGAGCCACCGGCGGCTTGCTTAACGTGGTCACCAAGTCCGGAACCAACGATATTCACGGGGAAGCTCACGAATATTATCGCGGTGGCAGCCTCACCGCCGACGATGCTCTGCACAATCCCTCCAACATCGATCGCCAGCATCAGTTCGGCGGGTCAGTCGGGTTCCCCATCAAACGCGACCGCCAATTCCTCTTTTTATCCACCGACATTCAGCGCGAAAGCGGCCCGCTGAAGACCGTTTTCTGTCCACCCTCAGCCGGGAATTTTGAGGCGTGCGAGGCCTCGTTACAGACAGCGGGTCCAATCATCAACGCCCCGGTAGCCGGTTCCAATGAGGTGCTACCAGTGGGTTGTGGCGGTTCTGCGGCCATCGGCCAGCATCTTTTGCCCGCTTGCTATGGCGTGCCAAACCTCGCGGCCTTCGAAGGCTCCCATACGCAATTTCAGAATTTCTTTACCCTGCTCGGTCATTACGATTATCAAATCTCCACCGCCAATCATTTCAGTGTCCGCGGTATCGGCACGCGCAATCACACCGACGGCTTCACCGGGGGCCAGGGACAGACGGAAACGTTCGACGCCTTCGGCAATACCGAAAACTTCGTCAACCAGGGCATCACCGGCGTTTTCGGTCT
The DNA here is from genome assembly GCA_036564765.1 of Candidatus Acidiferrum sp. Classification (GTDB taxonomy): domain Bacteria; phylum Acidobacteriota; class Terriglobia; order Acidiferrales; family UBA7541; genus Acidiferrum. Next base: position 2,518 of record DATCOK010000295.1, read on the forward strand.
GACCACCGTGCTGGGCGCCAAGGTCAACGAATTTCGCGTCAGCATCAATGGGGAAACCCGCAAACGCCAGCCCAACGCTTCCGACGTGCCCGAAATTTCCATCAACAGCATCGGCAACTTCGGCCAACGGTTTTATCTGCCGGGAAATAACGACAACGGTAAGCTTCAGGTGCAGGAAAACTTCTCCTATAGCTTCGGTAAGCACGACATGAAATTCGGCGGCGATGTCGATTCTTTCGTCGACCGCAAGGATATTTTCGCGGGCTGGAGCGCCGGCGAATATGTGTTCCCTACCGTCGACGATTTCAACAACAACAACACCGTCTTCTTTTTCCAGGGTCTGGGACTCAACGGGCTCGATCCTCTCAAAGCCAATGAACTGAAGCCCGCCTATCAAACCGGCATCGGGCTGTACCTGCAAGACAAATGGCAGGTCACTCCGCGCCTCACCTTCACCTATGGCCTGCGCTGGGACGGCACCAGGAATCCCGCGACGCAATCGCAGATTCAAGGTTCCCTCGTATGGATCGGAGAAGGCAACAACAGCCGCCAGGTTCCTGTTCCGCAAAACGTGCCTAACGACTATCGCCAGTGGGGTCCGCGCTTCGGGCTCGCCTGGAACCTGGGCGGTAACGCTCATCCCACAGTATTGCGCGCCGCATGGGGCATGTACTACGCGCAAACACCCACCATCTTCTTCCCCACTATTGGCGGCGCAAAGAGCGCAACTGTCTTCTGTCCTCCGCAGTTCTTTTGCGCTCCGCCGCAGGACACCACTCCCGGCGCAGGGATTTCTCCGGCCGTCGGAGGACCTCCGTACCTTTTCCCGTCGACCGCGTCTTTCGGCGCCGCCGATCTGTGCGTTAACGCCACCGGCTGCCCGTCGCCCGTCTATGTCGACCCCGCATTCCGCAACCCGCAGGTTTCGAATCTGACCGTCGGCCTGGAACACTCTCTGAGCAATAATTGGACGGTCTCAGCCACCTACGCGTACGTTCACTCCGCATATCTACGCGTCGGCGGCTTCAGCACCACCAACTGGAATCGCAACGTCATTCCCGCGGGTACCGACGAATTCGGCAGGACCGTTCTCGCGGCCGCGCGGCAAGCGACTCTCGGAACCTGCGCCGCCAACGGTCTCCCGATTTTTGGCCCCGCGCAGCCGCTTGACTGCACTCAATTTGCGAATACCGAACTGGCCAGCTTTGGCCACGGCAACTACCACGAATTTGTCGCCGCCGTGAATAAACGCTTCTCGCACCGCTACCAGATCTTTGCCAACTACACCTGGTCGCGGAATTTCGCCAATGGCTCCAGCGAACGCGACACCGATACCTTTTTCGGCCCCCAGGATTCTTTCAATGTGAACCTCGACTACGGCCGCAGCGGGCTGGACATCACTCACCAGTTCAAAGCCGGGGCTGTAGCCGAATTGCCTTGGGGCTTTACGTGGAGCACCAACGTCATCGCCCATAGCGGGCTCGCTTATCCCGCGTACATCCTCGTTGATATCAACGGAGACGGCGTAAGTAATCAGGGTATCGGCACCAATGATCGCCCCGCTGTGCAGCTCGGGAACGGCAAGCCGTTCCTGATGCCCGATTATCCTGGACGCCAGCCGAACTTCTTCAATTGGGATATGCGCCTAAGCAAAGATATGAGGTTTGGCGAGCGCTACGCGTTGCGCTTCATCGCCGATCTCTTCAACATCACCAATGCTTCGAATCTGTATTCGAATCCTGACAACAGCGCGTTTGTGACCCTGAATGGCTGCGTGGCGAATCCTAGCGGTGTTGGCAACTCTTGCCCGACGCTGACCGCCTTGCCCAAGCCTGGTGATGCTACTCCGGTGGGTACCACCTATCGCCGGCTCGACGAACTTGCTCCGGGAGCCACGCCGTTCGCGCTGCAGTTGGGCATTCGCTTCCAGTTCTAAAATGGCGCCCGGCAAAATCGGAACGCCGGCGCTTCCAGAAGGGCGTGGCTGGGTCAGCGGCGTTGTGGCCGCTAGTCCGCTCTCCTTTGTGTTTCAGCGCGACTGCCGGCGCGACGGCATCTGCCGACGCGTTCAACTCCACCAAGGACAAAATTGTGCGTTGGCCGACGTTAAAGGGCAGCCCGGTTCTCGATAGCTTGCAACCGGTGATTGAGAATTCTCGCGACGTGCAAACCAACGTCGAGAAGATTATCGAAGTGGCCGGCTGGATGGGTTACGAGGAATTGCCGCTACCGGAATTCGCGTTGCCCTTTAGCGTAGGTCAAGGCGACCGTAACGAAGCGGTTGACTTTGTTTTGGTCGCCGATTCCATCGACACCGCCTTCACGGACTTTTCTACTCACGAAAAATTTCAAGTAGATTACGCCGGTCTGCACTGGTCGGATTCCGACGCAGAATTTGCCTGCCTCAAGCGGGCCATGGACGCCGGGACGGCCATTCTGGACGGGAAATTTCTCGCCAAGGTTTCGCGCGCGGAACTCGATAGGATTTTCTCCGGCAACATTCCCATGCCCATGCTAGACGAAAAACTGGAGGTGCTCCATGAGGTTGGCGCCGTGCTGGTCGAAAAATACGACGGCCGTTTTCACAAGTTTGTGGACGCCTGCCCGCCACGCCTCTATGATCGCGGCAACGGGCTGATCGAGCGTCTGGTGAAGGAATTTCCGCGCTTCAACGATGTCAGCCAGTTCGAGGGGCACGAGATAAAATTCTACAAACTGGCGCAGCTCGGAGTGTGGATGCTGTACTGCACGCTGCACCAGTCCGGCAAATTCCGCCTGGACGATCCCGAAAAGATGACCGCGTTCGCCGATTACATTGTGCCGGTGGGGCTGCGGCTGCTGGGCATCACGGCCTATTCCAAAGAACTGGAAAACACCGTTAACTCGCACGAACTGATCCCGCGCGATTCGCGGCAGGAGATCGAAATTCGCGCACACTGCCTGTATGCCACCGCGCTGCTCACCGAAGAGATCAACAAATTACGCGGGCCACACGAGCAAGTCATTATTCCGCAGATTGACGCGCGCCCCTGGACCCACCACCACAGCACCTCCTGGCCGC
>DATCOK010000296.1:0-5796 GCA_036564765.1 Candidatus Acidiferrum sp.
GCTCAAAGTGATCGACGATCCCCCCGACGTCATTCTCTGCGACTACAAAATGCCCGGCCTCGACGGCCGCCAGCTGTTTGAAAAACTTCGCGGGCGCCAGACCACCCGCCATATTCCGTTTCTCTTCATGGCTAGCCGCGCCGACATCGAAGAGCGCCTGCGCCCGCTGGTCGATGGCGTCGAAGAGTTCATCACCAAGCCTTTCCTGGTAAAAGACCTGGTACGCGTCACCAAAAAAGTCGTCGACCGCCTGCATCTCGAAAAGCTGCAGACCAAAGCCTCGCGTCCCGGCGTCATTCAAGGCCGCCTGGAAGAGATGAGCATGATCGACCTGATGCAGTCGCTCGAAATGGGCCAGAAATCCTGCCGCCTGCTGGTGCAAAAAGGCGACGAGCGCGGCGAACTCTATTTCTCCGCCGGCCAGTGCCGCGACGCCAAATCCGGCGACATGGAAGGCGACGACGCCGTCTACCGCGTGCTGCTCTGGACCGAAGGCCAATTCGAAATCGACTTCAACGCCGCCAACGCCTCCACCCGCACCACCACCACCCGCAACACCACGGGCCTGCTAATGGAAGCCATGCGCCTCATGGACGAAGCCACCCGCGACCAAGTGGAAATTCCGTAGGAGTTGAGCCTCGCCCCCTGAACTAATAATCGGCGTTAGAAGAAAGGTTGGAACAATCCTAAGAAAGGTGAGGAGCTACTGATAGTCGTAAGGTCCGTCGCAAACCCCTCTCTATGCGCGTAGCCATCCTGACCATCAGCGACACCGCCGCCGCCGGCCAACGTGAAGACACCTCCGGCCCCGCGGTAGTGGCTTTCTGCCGCGGCCTCGGCTGGGAAGTTACCTCTACACTGCGCCTCGCCGACGATCCCGCGGGTATTCGCGAAAGTCTTCGCACCATCGCCGACTCCGGCCGTGTTGACATCATCCTCACCACCGGCGGCACCGGCCTCGGCCCGCGCGACAATACTCCGGAAGCCACCGCAGCCGTCGCCGACCGCATCGTTCCGGGTATCTCTGAAGAAATGCGCCGCAAAGGGATGGAAAAAACCCCCACCGCCGTGCTCTCCCGCGCCGTCACCGTGATCCGTACCCGCACCATCATCGTCAACCTACCCGGCAGCCCCAAAGGTGCGGTCGAATCCCTCGAAGCGATCGCCCACTTGCTTCCCCACGCCGTCCAAATCCTCCACGGCGCCCGCCACGACTAGCGCTTCACGCTCTGCTCTCGCGGGTCCCGACGGATGGATCGGAAGTCACTGCCAGTTGATGCGGCTATCCGATAGAGAAAATTTGCGGGCTTTAAGAACGGCGGCTGAATTTGATTGCAGGAACAATATTAATTCGCGAGCTTCGTCGAGTGTCATATCGTGACAAACCTTACGCTTCCGTCCAGCAAAATTCTATGCTGAACCGGCACGACGGACGCCACGACTGGTACAACTCAGGTTCCTACCAGGACGCGCTTCAGCATGTACGGATTTCTCGGACGTCAGCGGAAGGCGCACTTCTGGCAGCAATCGGGAAGATTGGGGCGGCGGCCATCGTGGGCGGCACGAAGGTCTTGCAACCGAACGTCGATCCATAGGTCAGAAATCGGCGTGGCGTTGTTATCGCCGAGCCATTGCGGCGTTTGCTGGCGCTCTTGGCCTGCGCAAAGTAATAAGCGGCCGTCCCAGCGGACGTAGGCTTCGCGGCGAATATCGCGGCAGGGAACATCGCGCGGAACGCTGGCACCTCTTGGTTGCAGCGGAATCAAATAGTTGAATTTTACGGTGTCGCCGATTTGCAGCCAGTCTTTGCGAAATATTTTGAGATCGTCGTTCGATTCGGTCGGGAGAATGACGTGGCGAATCTCCAGAATCGGTTTGCGCTTCGCTTTATGTTTAGCAAAGCGCTCGGCGGCTGCGCGCATGACGGCGTAGTTGCCTCCTTTGCGCTGTTTCTCAAACGCGCTGGGTGTCAAGCCGTCCACAGACAACACGATGGTATTGACATTCCACGCGCAGATTTCTTCCGGTTGCCGCTCTGTGAACAGGGAACCGTTGGTGTAGAGAAAGGCCTTCATGCGGCTGTCGCCCAGCGACTCCATGAGCCTGGCAAATTCGGGGTGCAGGACCGGTTCGCCCAGTCCCGCAATTTTGATTACCGAGCAGCCGCCCTGTTCGAGTTCGCGAACGAGCGCAGTAAAAAAAATCACGTCCATGTTACCGACGGAGCGGGACATGACCGAGCGCGGGCAGTAGCCGCAGGAAAAATTGCACTGGTTGGTGAATTCCACGGTGGCACGCGGCGGAAATTTTCGCAGCGGAAAGAGGTAAGGTTTCTTGAAATAGAGCCAGTCAAGGCCCTCGCGCACACTGTGAATGTCACGCAGCTCGGTAAAATAGTGCGGAATGGAATGGACGACCTGGCGAATGCGACGCTTTCGCCAACCCGCATCTTGCATCGACTGAATTTGGAGGAGGGGCATCCCGGGCTCGATTGCCGCGAGATATTAATAAACTCTAAGTTATAAAGCTATACCCATGAGTACTTATGTTAGTAGTGTCTGTGTTAAGTCCTGATAGTTCGGGTATGACTAGTCCACCAGAAGCTCAGTCTTTCTCTTGGCAAGCGGCAGGAGTTGGGGTTTGGTCCGATTTTGTCGCTGAAACGGTCAGGAAAGTATGCACTGCTTGCTTCTGTTTTTCTATTTCTGCCGAGGACCACGTTGCTTCGATTTGTTTTTTATCCTTGGGTGACAAGTGCCATGAGAGCGGCGCGGATTCCGGCGGATATTCGAAGACCGCGTCTTCGATATCGATGTTGCAGGAGGAGGCAAAGCGGCGGAGCAGGTCGAGTTCCTGCTGATTGCGCGGGAGTTGACCGGTGTCGCGAACGTTGAGCATGGCGGAGAGAGGCGCGTAGGTTTGAAAGGGCCAGCCACGCCAGGAAAGCGGCGGCGGTTCCGAAGCCGGGGGCGAAGCGCGAATTTCGATGATCATCACGCGGCGAATGGGATTACCCGACGCGCGCAACGCTTCATCGAGCCAGGCGATCAACGTGGCCATGCCGTAGTTATCGGTGTAGCCGCCATCGACCAGATGGATTTGCGGACCAGTCATGTCTGGGCGAGCCGCCGGCGATACATACGGAAACGTGGCGGATAAACGTGCCGCGGTGACCAGCGAAATATCGCTGCCGCCAAATTTTGGAAATTCCGGATCGCGGAGACTGGCGCGGCCACGCGCGTATTCCAGATCGGTGGTGCCGAGCAGAAAGCGCTCGCCACTTTCCACCACGGTGGCATTGAACACGACTGCCGGCCGCCAACCTTCCAGAACTCCTTCGCGCCAATCGCTGAGCGGACTGGCCAGATGGTGCTGGCGATTGGGGAGTTCGCGAGTCAGCGCGGCTTCGAGGGCTCTGCCGCGATCAAGATGTTTGAAGACCGGCACGAAGAGGCGAAGAAAATCGGGATAGACCATGCCCCAGGCGATGTCGTCGAGGCTGGAAGCTTCGGCCCGAGCTACCGCTAGTTCGAGATCCTCGCGTGTGGAAGGCAGGCCCTTGCCGTCCGCGGCATATTCGCCGACAAAATACATGGCGCCGACGCTTCCGCCGCTGACCGCGCTGACCAGGCGAACGGAATCGCCGAAGAGACGCGGATCGTTTTCTTCCAGGCCGGTCAGAACGCGGGTGGTCCATGCGGCCGCTTTGATTCCTCCGCCACTGGCGGCCACCAACACCACGGTCGAACCAGGTTTGCCGGCGCGGATGACATCGGCGGGCGGCATGTCCGGATAATTTTGCTTGGCCTGGAACATGTAGAAGTAATGATCGGTGGCGTGAATATGTGCGGAGACAATTGCCGCCAACAAAAGCGGAAAGAGCAATGGAATTCGGAAGCGGTCGAGGATGAAGGTCGCCGCGGAAAGACTCCAGCAGAGAATCATCAGAAAGACGAGCAAATCGGCGAGCGTGGGCACAGTGGGCGGGTCGCCGATGCGGAAGAATTTGCCGATGCCGATGGCAGCGTAAACCAGGAAACATAACAGGAAAGACCACAGGGCCATGTAGTGGCCTTCATGTGCAGCGTCGCCATTAGGATCTTTGAAGCCCGGGCCGAAAAACTTGAGAAACGCGGCTACTAAGAGCGACCTTTTCCAGGTGCCTCTCTGGAACTGGCCGCCGGCAACCAAAATGGCGGTGGCCAGAGCAAGTCCTCCGAGAACACCAGGCAACAGGCGAAAGTAATTGGAAGTTCCGCCGCTGGTGGAGACGTACATGGCGACGACAATCACGGGGAGAGCGAACAGCGCGAAGAAAGGAGAATGGCCGATGCGTGTGGGAAGCTTTGCGAGGGCTGCGGCATTGGATGGAAATTTGCGGATGTGGAAACGCTCCGGGCCGTAGAGCAGGACCTGCCACGCGGTGACCATGACGGTCCAACTGGCGAGGACCGCGGCCAGCGTAACGAAGAGGATGCCCAGTGGGGTGATGTCAAAGACGCCGAGGAGCAAGTTGGGCGCGAACCACAGAGCGGCGAAGGGAAACGAGATCAGCATGAGAAAGGTCAGGATTTGTACGCGCAGTAAGTAGAAGTAGGGAAGGGCGTCCCAGAGAGAGGCCTGACCTTTGGTGACGGGACAGGTACTCGAGTTGGAGGAAATATCCGACACGTCGACTCCAAATGTGTGCGGGAGCCAGTATATCGAGTTAAATAGATGATTTGCTAGATATCATATCTCCAGACTGGAAGATCTTCGTGCAAGCGCTGCCCAGCTTGGCTGCCAGTGCGAAAACTTCAACCTAAAACCGAAGGAAAGTTTGCTGTAATTCCGCGGTGAAACTCGGCTCACGGCAGATTCGCCTTGAGACCGATCATATGAGTACTACGCCAAGCAACCAAGATTTAGATTTGTGAAATACGGAAACGCCTTGCTGTTCAGAGCGGAATCACTCTTACCGCCTTAGCTTTTCCGATTCATGGATAACAATTCCTTGAGTTCCGAGCGGGCCTGCTGGCCTGCGCGGTTGCAAACCAGAGCGCACAACTTGAAAACGACCGGGTCCGCGATGGAGTAGTAAATGCGATTGCCGGAACGGCTGCGATGGACCAGGCCGGCGTCGGAAAGGGCCTGAAGATGTTTCGAAATATTGGGTTGGTTGCCGTCGAGCAGCGCGGTGATTTCATTGACACTTTTTCCGCCGGATTCAAGGCACTGCAATAAACGCAGGCGGGTGGAGTCGCCGAGCATGCGAAAGCGGTGAGCCACCAGGTCCAACATTTTATCGCTTAGGGGTAACGCGGGTCGGGGCAAGCCCAATCTCCTTGACCTATACAACTATATACGCATATAGTTGTCAATAGCTCAGGCACTATGTCGCGCGCCCCGGCCCAAGGAGTAACTCCGTGCCACCCTGGATGCCCTCCCTGTTGATGATCGCCGGATATATTGTATTGATGGGCTGGATTCTTCCGAGCTTGGGCGTGCCCACTTGAATGTCCAACTCCTGCGACACCGGGTCCCGGCGTCGGCGAAAAAAATAGACAACCGCGAAGTCCGCCCGCATCAATGAACAAGTCGATATTCGCGGTCGGATAAACCGCAAACTGGAAGGATGGAGTTATGGAGCGCATCACTGCTGAGCAGTTACAAGGAATAGCGAATTGTGTGATCGTCGATGTGCGGGAATACCCGGAATTCGTGAGGGGCGCAATTCCTGAGGCCAGGCTTGCTCCCCTGGGCACCTTGCAGCGCGCCGCGGAGCAATGGGATCGCGCCAACCGCTACGTAATGGTC
>DATCOK010000297.1:0-5587 GCA_036564765.1 Candidatus Acidiferrum sp.
ACTGTAGGCCGTCCGAATTGTTACTGTAGCTTACCGAACCAAGCGCATCACGCCTCTGCCCCATAGCCCAGCCACTCCGGATGGCTCGCCGTCGAATCGAAAATCGCTGTCGTCTTGAACGGTTCATATTTGCCATCCGCCGCCACCGACACCGTCTTCTTCAAAATACCTTCAACATCCGCCTTGCTCAGCGATGAGTAGGTCTTCGCCGCTTCGAACGCCTGATTCAGTATGTCCATGCTGTCGATTCCAGTAATCACCACTGAAGTCGGCAAACTCAGGGCGTACTGCAGGCACTCAAGAGGCGTGACCACCTTGGCTTTCAAGATATTCCCACTACCCATGGGCTTCATGCCCAGCACGCCCATCTGCTTCGTCAATAGCACCGGCACCACCTCTTTGCCGAAGCTGCGAAAATGCGCGTCCATCACATTGAGCGGCATCTGCGCGGTATCGAAAGAAAAACCATGTTTGTCGGCCATCTCCAGCATGCGCAAATGAACGCTGGGATCCTTGTGCCCGGTAAAGCCCATGAAACGGATTTTGCCGGCCTTCTTGGCTTCCTGCATGGCTTCCACCGCGCCGCCTTCGGCGAAAAAACGGTCAGGATCTTCAAGCCGGATGTTTTCGTGAAACTGCCATAGATCCACGTGATCGACTTCCAGCCGCTGCAGCGACTCTTCCAACTGCTTCAGCGCCGAGCCCTTGGTTCGCCCATCAAATTTGGTCATTACAAAAACCTTGTCGCGGTAACCGCCCTTCAGCGCCTTGCCCACCCGCTTCTCACTGATGCCCTGGTTGTAATCCCACGAGTTGTCGGAAAAATTGATGCCGCGGTCGACCGCCGAGTGAAAAATCTTGATGGCATCCGGCTCCTTGAGGTGCGACTGCCCCAGATGAAATCCGCCCAGCCCGATGACAGAAACCTTCACGCCAGTTTTGCCCAACATGCGGTATGGCATTTCGCCTTTACTCTCTTGCGCTCCCGCTCCTGGAACATTCGAGGCCACCGACATCGCCGCCAGTCCCCCGATGAATTCGCGCCGCTTCAGGTTCTCCGCCATCATCTGCATTTCCTCTTTCTGCATTCCAAAGTTCCAGCCTGTTGTCTGATTTTTCCGAACTCGTGACTTCTTTGCCGCTTGACGCTCGTTGATTCAACTTAGAAGACGCGCTGCGCCCTGCCCATCGGGTATTACCCTCACAGGCGCCTAGACTTCCCGTGTTGCGAGAATATCTCTAACGTTCACTGCCGGCGTACGGGCGAAAGCGCAAGAAGACCATCCCGCCCACAGGATGAGCGTCATAAAAAGGCCGCAACACCTTGGGCACGCCGTACGTAGTGATTTGCGCTCCGAGCGCCGAGGCTACATGGGGGATAAGATCGAAATCGTGCGAATATCCGAAGCTATAAGCCTGTACGCGCCCGATGCGTTCTTCCGTGAATCCCACCGGCAGCGGAGTGCGCCCCAGCAGCAGTTCATTCGAACGATCGGCGTTTTCGATACGCGTCCACGCATAGTTTCTCGTCGCGAACCGCACCGTGGACTCCAGCAAGTAACTGTTGAACAAGGAATTGTCGCGCAGCGAGCGCGTGCGTCCCCACAACACCGTGCTAGTCCAATTGCCTTCGTGTAGCGGCCGGTTGTACATCGCCGAAGCGGTCATGCGCTCCTGATCTTCATTCGCAAATAATGCCTCGGGACTAACTAGCCGCCCGTAGGAATATTGCCCGCTCCAGTTTTTTCCCGCCTGTACCGTCAAGCGCGTAGACCACGAATCGATCTTTCCCGAATCCACGTCCCAGCGGAACTCATCCGGCTCGCGTCCATGAAATCCCGAAATTTCCAGCCGTGCCATGCGATGTGTAAATCCCACCGTCACCACATCGTCGGCAATATGCGTGGAATCCTCCTGATGATGCCCCAATGTCCCCACCGGATTCTCCATCGCCGAAGTGCGATGCGGATATGCCGTAGGCCCCAGAGCTGGATCCCCCATCGGCGCAAAATAAAACGACAGCAAACTCTTTTCTCCCAGTTTCAAATCGTAAAGCGCCGCCAACTCCATCACGAAGTCGTGGGGATGCTGCCCATCGACAATCGGCAACCCAAACGCCGTTTCACCTTGCTGAAAAAGCAGCGGGTAGCGCCGGTTCGTAACCGTGGCCGGCTCCAGGCTCAGCATCAACCGCGCGGTAAACGTCCCTGGCCCCGCCTTGTGTTGCGCCATGCCCATGAACCAGTTGGTCGAAAAAAATCGATCCGCGCCGCGAGGTCCCGATTGCTGCAGTTCGCTCACAAAAACGTTGGCGTGAAACATCAGTTGCCACTGCCGCTTCTCCGTCATCCACATCGGCGTTGGCGTGGAGTTGGGCTCGGCGCTCGTCCCCGACGTGCTGTGATGCTCGATTTCCTCGATAAAATTCCGCGGATGCATGTGCTTCCCGTCCATTCCTGACATTTCACCCTTGCTGCCGTCGGGCGGAGCCATCTGTTCCATCCCCGCCATTGGCGTGGCGTTTATATCTGGCTTCGGCTCCTCTTGGGCACAAATCGAATATGGAAACAGCAGCGCCAGCGATAAAATCCCGTGCAAAACTAGGTACAAATAACGGACAGTGCCTTGCATCGATGTTTTCCCTCGACTTCGTTTCCGCTTTGGTCCGCGAACAGCCGAACAAAATCGCAGCGTGGCATCTTTTGGCCGAAACTGCGTTGCACGAAGTGCGTTTTTTGGAGAGGAAAGCGTTAAATTTTCAAGCGAACGGAGCGAAGCAATGTGACGGGATTTTCGAGGAATGTTTTACTGGAGTAGGGGCGACTAGACGGCGAATCAACCTGCTTGCCCGCTTCATACATGGTTAGAATTCTTCCGACGACCAACGGAGAGGCACTCGGGCGCTGATACCGTTCGAAACGTGCATTTTGCAGGGAAGCGCCGGAGCACGCAGCAAAAAAGTTACCCCGCTGTATCGCGGCAGCTTCGCTATGCCGGTGAGCAGAACGCCTGGCTGCGATTCCTTCTGGTGTGCCGCAATCTTGACACGCGGGGTTAAGACGAATCCTAGCGTCGTGTTCGTGGCCCGCCGCTCCATGCTTCGCGCCGCACTCTTCCTCAGCACTCGCTGGACGGCACGCGCTGCACACCGTGGGCCACGCCACGCCGAGCAACAGCGCCATCGCCAGCACACAACCGCTCATCCGTCGCAGCAGCATCTCGCTACTATACTCCTCGTTTCACATCGCGGATGAATCGCCGGCACTCAAAACCTTGAGCGCCCGCCGCTGCAGCGAAGCCGGCCGTTTGTTCGCAGCGCCCCGCTCCCTTACCATCTACAACGATGGCCAACATCTCTCCACTCGATCTGCTCTGGACCGGCCGCCCGCACTCCATCGCCTCCGCGCTGCTCGAATCCAACGGGCAATACGTCCTCATCGACCCCGGCCCAGCCTCTACACTCGACGCGCTCCACGCCCATCTAAAAAATCGCGGCCTCTCCGTCGCCGACCTCGACGCGCTCCTGCTCACGCACATTCACTTGGACCACGCCGGAGCCACCGGCACGCTGGTGCGCGAAAATCCCGCGCTGCCGGTCTACGTCCACAGCAAAGGCGCCGCCCATCTCGCCGATCCCGCAAAGCTGCTGGCCTCCGCGGGACGCCTGTGGGGCGACGACCTGCCGCGCCTCTTCGGCGAAACTCTTCCCGTGCCCACTCAAAATATCCACATCCTCGAGGGCGGCGAATTTCTTCAGCTCGGCGCGCAAGAAATCGAAGTGCTCTACACCCCGGGCCACGCCTCGCATCATGTCACCTATTTCGACGCCGCCAACGGAGTCGCCTTCGCCGGCGACACAGCCGGCATCCGCATCGGCAACGGCCCGTACGTCATGCCCGCCACACCGCCTCCCGACATCGAGCTACCCATATGGGAAAATTCCTTCACCGCCATCCTCTCGCGCCGCCCCGAAAAATTATTTCTGACGCATTTCGGGTTCGCAGAAGATCCCGCCGAGCATCTCGCCAAATTTCGCGAGCGCCTGCAGCTCTGGGCCGCGATCACTCAGAATGCCTTGCGTTCCTCGCCCGACGAAGCCGCCGCGCTCGAATTCTTCCTGACGCAGACTCGCGAAGAGATGAGCAAATTCCTCCCGCCCGCGGAAGCCGAGCAACACTCCTTCACCGCCGGCCTGCCGCTTTCCTTCCTGGGCCTCGCGCGACACATCCGCAAGCGCAGCGAATCCGCGGTATAAGCAGTTCGAAAATATTGATGTGTTTTGTTTAACTCAGGAATGATTCGCGCAAACAGGCCCAGCGCGAATTTGTGAATTTAAGCAGAAGTTTCTTTCGACGCTTCGTCCAGCATCTCGTCGCGCCCGTCGCCGGAAGCAGGCTCGTTCTCAACTGCGCTGTGCGCAGCGATCTCCCTGCTAGCAGTATCGCCAGGCGCAACGTTGTTTGCAGTTGCCTCTTGTACAGAATCTTCTTGCGTAGCAGCCTCGACCGGCATGGACGCATTTGCGGTCTCCGGCGGTGAAATCACGCCACCGCCCGCCGCTTCCGCTTGACCCGCTCCGCTCGCCTCCGACTCCGCGAGCCGCGCCGTCAGCGCCTCCACCAGCAAATCCACAACTTTCTTCGCCCCGCTGCCGTCTGCATCCTTGTCCGGATTGTACTGCGCCACATCCAATCCCAGCAGGTTCGGATTCTTCACAATTTCCACGAGTGCGCCGCGCACATCCGCGAACGAAAGTCCGCCGCTGCCCGGCACATTCACCCCAGGAAATTCTTCCAGCGCGATTACGTCCAGGTCCACGTGCAAAATCACCTGCCGCGCATCCGCATGCATTTGCGCCAGCGTAGCCCGCGCCGATTCGGTCCCACCCTTGGTTTTTACGTCTGAAGCTAGCCTTCGCCGCATCGGCGACTTATCCAGAAATTCCTGCTCCGGCGCGTCAATGCGCTCCAGCCCGAACAGCGTCACATCCGGTTCGCGGACCAGCGGCGGCTCACCAAAAAATCGCACCAGTTCCGGCGCGCCTTTTCCGATAATGTGCGCCACCACCATCCCGTCAATCCGCCCCGAGGGAGTTGTCGCCGGCGTATTCAAATCCGCGTCGCGATCCACCCACAGCAAGCTGATGCGCTTGTAATATCGCCGCGCGCCCGTCAGCAGCCCAATCACCTGCGCGCAATCTCCGCCCAGCACCAGCACCAGCGCGCCGCTCTTCACCGCCACTTCGGCGCGCAACTTCAAATCATTCAGTCCCCCCACAATTTCCTTCAGGTTGCGCGCCCGCCGGTTTTCGTCATCTTCCGCGAAATTCCGCACCGCACAATCGCCGTGGTCCACCACTTCGTAACCCGCCGCCTGAAGCCGCTCCACCAGCCCCGCCGCGCGCAGCGCCGCCGGCGACTTCTCGCTGCCGCCCAAAAACGCCGCAGCGCTCGAGGGCGCGCCTATCAAGGCAATTTTCTTCGGCTGCCGCGTGATTTTCGCCGCCAAGTTTGCTCCTCGCCGTTCCGGTTTCTGCGAATTACCCTGCTGTTAAATGCGTGACAATCGCGCCCTGGGTCTACCCTAC
>DATCOK010000298.1:0-6580 GCA_036564765.1 Candidatus Acidiferrum sp.
CACGAAAACCCCGCAACCCTTAGTAAAAATCCATTCCTCGCCTACAGAAAATCCAGCACGCCCCCGGGTCGGCCCGTTCCATAAAATAACGCGAATCATCGCGCACCATTCGTAAAAAAATCCGCCACGGAGCAGTATGGACAAATCGCAGCCGCAAGCCCCACGCTACGCCTTTTCCGCGCCCGCGGAACTCAGCCGCGTCGGCGACTCCGCCACGGAAAAAGTGCGCGTCAACGAAATCAGCCTGCACGGCTGCTATCTCGACGACAGCACTTCCTTCTCCCGCGGCACCCAGGTCACCATCAAAATTTTTTCCGGCGGGCAAACCGTCGAGGCCACCGCTTCCATCCTCTACTCGCAACCCACCCTCGGCACCGGCCTGGCCTTCCGCGAAGTGAAGCCCCCCGTTATGGCCATCCTCCGCGAATGGCTCCAGCAAGCCCTCGATCAACGGAACGCGCCCCCGCCGTCAATCGACGGCGTTGATCCCGAACAAGAATCGTAGTTCGCGAAATAAAAAACTTCAGGCAGGTGCATCAAAAACGTCGTATCACGCAGCTGCAAAGTAAAACAACTACTTCTGCCGCGTCAACCGCTCCCGCGCATAACTGGCCCATGCGCTGTCCGGATCCAGCTCAATATATTTACGCCAGTGCCGCCGCGCCTCCGAATACGCCCCGGCCTTGTCGCACACAAACGCCAGGTTGTAGTGCGCGTCCGCATGCCCGGGCTCCAGCTGCACCGCCATGCGCAGTTGCCTCCGCGCCAGCTCCAGCTCCCCGCACTCTTCCAGCACGCTTCCCAGATTAAAATGCGAAACCGCATGCCGCGGATGCAGTTGCACCGCGCGATGAAACAAATCCGTAGCCTCTTCCAGCTTCCCCTGCTCGTACGCAATCATCCCCAGATGATTCAGCGCATCCACATGTCCCGGATTCAAATTTAGCGCTCGCCGGTACGCTTCCGCGGCCGCCTGCACCTCCGCCTCTGACTCGCTCAGCTCTTCGCGCTCCAAGCCCAGCGCCACCCATTCGTCCGCCGTCCGCTGCGGCATCACCCGCACCTTCGGCATCAATTCTCGGGTCTCAAAATTCAGCAGCGTCTGCCCGGAAATCGGCTCCAGGTGCACCCCCGCGCTCTCCACGATCACGTTCCGCCCATTCGAACGGATGCGCAGCTCCGTCAGCGGCGACTTCACCTCCGCCAGCTGCCGCTGCAGCGCGACGATGGACTGCTGCAAACGCTGCGCCGAAACTCCTGTATCGATTAATTGTTTTGCGGTGCGCAGGGTAATCAGGTCGCGGAAGTCGTAGGTTTTTTCGACCCCGTTTTCCCGCGGCGCGACCAGCTCTAGTTTTTCCCAGTAACTCAACTGCTTCTCGCTCACGTCCAGCATGCGCTGGAATTCGCGCCGCGAGAATCGCTCCGTTGTTGCCATCCAGTGCTAACCCGTAGCTTTCTTGCTCGACTTTTTCGCCGCCGGCGCGCTCGCCGAGGCTGCCGGCACCACCCGCAGCGGTTTTTTTCCGCTCGTCGCCGCCGGTTTCGCATTAATACTCTTTCGCAGCGCGTCCATCAAGTCAATTACCGGCGCGCGTGTCGGATGTACCGTGGCGGTAACCTCTTGCCCCTTCTGTTTCGCCGCGATCATCGACTTCATGCTCTCTTGATATTCGTCGCGGTACTTTTCCGGTTCGAAGGGCGCCGCCAGGCTTTCAATCAGTTGCGTCGCCAGGTTCTTTTCCGCCTCTTTCGGCTCCACTTTATCCTGGTGCGTGAACTCCGCCACCTCGCGAATCTCGCTCTGGTAAAACATGGTGTGCAGCGTCATGCCTTCCGCTCGCGGCCGGATCACCACAATGTGCTCCCGCTGGTGCATGGTCACCTTGGCGATCGCCGCGTACCCCGACTCTTCCATCGCCTTCAACAGCAGCGAATACGCCTTCTTGCCTTCGTCTTCCGGCGTCAGGTAATAAGAAGCGTCGTAATACAGCGGGTCGATCTCTTCCACCTTCACGAACTCCAGAATTTCCATGGCCCGCGCCGATTCCGGCTCCATCTTGTCCAAGTCCTCTTCACTGAACAATACATACTGGTCCTTCTCGTACTCGTACCCCTTGATAATTTCCGAGCGCTCCACTTTGCGGTCGCACGTCGGGCAGAACAGCGGCATCTTGATCCGCGAGTGACACACTTCATGCAGTTGGTTCAGGCTGATGCGCTCCCCGCGCGCCGCCGTAAACAATCGAATAGGAATCGAAAGCAGCCCGAACGACAAATAACCCTTCCACGCCGAAGACGCCATGATCACTCCTAACGCTCAGAGAGTTAGCTACTTGCCGGTACGAACAGCGCCAAAAGCTGCTGCATCAATATCCACAGGCCAAGAACAACACGCCTTATTCAAGGCCGGTGCGCAGCACAAGGTTAGTCGCCGCCCCCCCACCCACGCAAGGCGAATTGAAAGCGAAACCCTTCTAAAATGCAACTGAGCTAGGCGCGAGTGGTCCTAAAAAGGATTGGGTATCCACTTTCAACCCTGCAAGAAAATGACGCGGCATCGTTCAGCTTCCGTGACCAAATTGCGGGTAATTCTGTTGGCGTTAATCATCGCAGCATTCGCCGCAATTCCATCCCAACTCCCAGCCTGCTCTTGGGCGGGGGGCTATTTTTACCAAGTCACTGTTCTCAAAGGGACTGTCGTCGGATCATATTTTCGCCTCCTGTATTTCTCGCGTTGGTTCAGACAACAAATCACGCGTCCGAACGTGAAACTGACTCTATATCGCTATCAAGGCGGCCGCGACTATCATCTTCCACCCATAAAATCTGTGGTTTCCGATCAGAATGGCCGATTCGACTTTGGTTCGGTTCCAATCGGCCACTACACGTTGTTTTTGGGAGATGCGTCTCAGGACTATGGCGACGCTTTCGATGTGGAAGTCATCAGCAGCCCCCAACCCCAGGAGCGTCTCGTTATTGACATTTCGCCGGTCAGTCCGGATTGCAAAGGAGGCCGCGAAATCGTGAGGCGTTTTGAATAGTTTTACGATGAAGTGAACTCAATTGATTTTCGCGTCCGACTCGCTGCCCACCGCCCCGCGATGATCGGCCGCGTGCCACCCGCCATCCGCATCCCGAAAAAACGACCGCTTGCCCGTCCGCCCATAACTCGAAGGCGTCGCCGATAGCTGATACTTCGCTGGCGCTCCCAGCGTGCTGGCTCCCACGATAATGATGCGAAATTCGTAGCCGTCCTTGCTCCCCGCCGCCAGTTCCGCGTCCGCCAGCCCCGCAGCTTCATGGCTCGCCGCCGGCTCCTTCGCAGTTTTCGCTCGCGCAGCATCGGCGCGTGCCGCAACCGCCACCGCCGCCACCGGCGGCCCCAGCACCCTCAACGATTCCGGCAAACTCGCATACGTCTTCCGGTACGTCTCCACCGCCTCATCTACCTTCTTCAAATTTTCGAGTGCTGTCTCTTCATTTGCGTCCGCCGACGCCGCATCCCACTCCACCTCCAGCGCCGGCAAATCCAGTAGCAACAATCCCAGCGACAGCAATCGCCACTGCCCATCCTCCCGCACCATCCCCATGTTCACCTGGTGCACGCTCACGCCCGTCGCGTCGTTCGCGTCGCGCAACTCCATCGGCAGAAACGCCACGTTGTCGCGTACCTCCGCTCCGCCAATCGCCATCTCCGTCGTCACGTCCGGCGTTTCGCAGCGCACCAGCGGCCGCCCCGAGGGATTGGCGCTGGCCGTCGACTTCCCCGGCACATTCAGCAACACAAACCGCTTCATCAACGCCACCCGCGCCGCCGGCGTCAAACGTTCGAACGCCTGCCTGCTCCGCGCCGTCAAATACCGCGCAAACTCATTCCCGCTCTGCGAACAAGCCGCCATCAACACATCCCGCAGCGCCCCCGCTGGCCCATTCGCCGCCGCACTGTTCAGTGCCGCACCGCTCGCCGCCCCCGGATCCTCCTGCCGCGAACTCGACTCCTGCGCGTACATCGGCGCCCCAAAACTCAAGGCCAACAAAACCGCGCCCGACGCCGCCCTTCTCTTCATCCATCCACCCGCAATCTTCATCTCACGCCTTCGCCGCGCCCAAAATCTCCGCCAACCGCTGCGTAAATACCGACCGCGGCATCACCTCTTCACAACCCGCCGCCCGTGCCTCCTCCGCCAATTCCCGCTGCACGTGCGACAAAAACGCCACCACCCGCATATCCGGCGCCGCCGCGCGCACCTTGCGTATCGCCTCCACCGGCTGCGCCCGCGCGTTCAAATCCACAATCACCAACCGCGGCCGCGGCTCCAGCAAACCCAGCAACCCCTCCGCATTCGCCGCCACCTTAAATTCCAATCCCAGATGCTTCGCGGTCTCCAACACTTTCATCTGAAAAAACAAATCATCCATCAACGCTACCACTCGCTCCATCTGCTTGTTCCTCTATCCCATTATGATGCCGGTTGCACACCCAGCACCAAGACCCCGTGCTTCACCCGCTGAATTTGTATTTGGTGATTTTGGTAAACTAAGATCGAAGCCCGTTCCACGCATCAAGGAACATGAGATGCGCCCAGGACCCCGTACGATGACCACATCAGAAAAAACCCCTGCTAGCCCCGGCCCCGAAGTGACCATCTACACCAAACCCGGCTGCCACCTCTGCGAAGAAGCCAAATTCGCCATCGCCCCGCTCCTCCGCGAATTCCACGCTCCCTCCGCGAAATCGACATCGAAAACGACCCCACCCTCACCCAACGCTTCGGCTGCGACATCCCGGTCATCTACATTGGCCGCAGAAAGTCCGCCAAACATCGCGTCAACCTCCAGCAATTCCGCCGGCAACTCCAGGACGCCTCTGGCCAGCCCTAGCCTTCGCTCGCAGGCAAATATTTGGCGAAAGCCATCCCCTAATCCTGAGGAAAACTAAGTAAAAGGTACTATTGACCTGTAGTTTCACCGGGTCTACGTTGTAGCTTCGTACTTCTACCGCACGCGTCGAGGTGGTTTATGGCCCTCAGCAATCTCATCGTCGATGAATCCGTAAAAAAGAGCCTTCTGGAACGCTGGACCAACATGCGCAACTCCCAGCGCTTCACCAACAACGTCAAGCTTAAGGTCGAGTGGGACGAAGGCTCGACCCAGCAGCAAGTCAACGCCGTCACCGTCGACATCAGCACCTCCGGCTGCAAAGCCGTCGTCGCCGGCGACCTTCACATGCATCAACGCGTCAAACTCGTCCACGCCGTCACCGGCAAAAAAGCCGACGCTCAGGTCGTCTGGCGCGGCCATGAAGCTTGGGATGCCGGCTTCGCCCTCGCCGATCCCGACCCCAATTTCTGGGAATAACTCCACCCCGCTGCCGCGAGTCCCCGGCGCAATCTCCAAACGCGCCGCCGCTGCACCCAAAAAAAAGCGTGGAAGCGGAATCACCCACCCGCTTCCCCGCTTTAGTTTTTTATCAACTCCCTTTAGAACGTAATCTTCAACCCCAACTGCACGTTAAACGCTTCCCCCGGCCCAATTCCCGGAGCGCCGTTGTAATCCCCAATAGTGTCCGCGGTTATCCCGAATCCGCCTCCGAGGCCTCCGTTGGGCGGCGCAAGATTCACCCGGTTGAACAAGTTGTACAGCTCGATGCGGAACTGCGCGTTAACCCGCTCGGTGATTTTTGTATTTTTGATCACCGAGAAATCCACATCTGCGAATCCCGGCCCGTACAGATAATTTCGCGGCAGGTTCCCATAGGTCCCCGGAGCCGGTTGCGCAAACGCCGCCGGATTCACCCACTGCACTCCCGACTTGCTGAACGCATGCGAAACTCCCGCGTACGGATTGCCAACCAGGTCCGGCCGCTGCACGCCTTCGTCCGTCCCGGTCGTATCCGTCGAAGTCGTCACGTTAAACGGCTGCCCGGTATGAAACGAAAGCAAGCTGCTCAGTTGCCATCCGCTTAACAACGGCCGGAAGCGCGTAGCGCTCGGCAAATCGTAGTTGAGCTGCGCCGTGAAATTATGCCGCGTGTCGAAGTCGCTGTTTCCATAATCGCCTTGCACGTCAAAGCTGTTCTGCGGAGTCGTTCCGCGATACGCGGTGATGTCGTCGAAGGCATGCGCCCAGGTGTACGTGAATTGCGAACTGAAGCGGTGCCATTCGCGCACTTTCAAAATCGCCTGCAGCGAATTGTAGTTGGAATTTCCGTAGCTCCCGATTTCATTGATGATCCCGAAATCAGGGAACTGCGCGAAATACGGCCGGCTGGCCTGTTGCGCCGCGGCTGCTGCCGCCACTTCCGCCGGAGTTACCGCCAGCGCTTCCGCCGGTGATGGCGCGGCCTGGTTGATGTCCGTGGTCACCAGCAAGCGATGCGCCGCGCTGCCCACATATCCCACTTGCAGCAGCAGCGATTTGCCGATCCCTTTTTCCACGTTCAGGTTGTAGTTGTAATTGTAGGCATTGCGGAAATTCTGGCTCACCGAAAACAGGTTAAAGATTTGTCCGCATCTATTCCCCGTCGGGCAGAAGCCCCCACCCGCCGGAAATATCGGCTGGTCCGCCACGATCGGGC
>DATCOK010000299.1:0-6273 GCA_036564765.1 Candidatus Acidiferrum sp.
TCCCTGCCCTATGTGGACGCCAAACGTATCGGCATCTGGGGCTGGAGCTACGGCGGGCACATGACGCTACACGCCATGTTCGAAGACAGCGAAGATTTTAAAGCCGGATTCGCTGGCGGTCCGGTGACCAACTGGCACTACTACGATTCCATTTACACCGAACGCTACCTGGGACTTTTGCCGGTGAACGAAGAGTATTACCAGGAATCTTCGCCCATCGAAAAAGCTTCGCAACTCAAAGGCAAGCTGTTGATCGCGCACGGCACGGGCGACGACAACGTGCATTTCGCCAACACCCTCGCGTTGCTCAACGAACTGATCGAGGAAGGAAAATATGTAGAAGTCATTCCCTTCCCGGGTCGCGGGCACGGCGTGAGCGATCCGCCCGCGCGGCGCTTGCTCTTCGAGCGCGTGACGCGGTTCTTCCTGGACAATCTTTAGCGAATAGTTATCGCTGACACCCACAGAGAAATTTTGCAGTTTCCTTGCAACCCCTCGCGGCGCGTTTTTGCATCCAAGTTCAATGCAAAAATCCTTGTTGTTGTTCGCATTGTTGACAATCTCTTCTTGCATGTTTTCGGCCAATGCCTTCGCTCAGTCCGAGCCCCAAGAAAAACCACAGACACCGCGAGCTAAGGTTCACCCGGGCATGGGCCCGGCAGGAGAACCGTACGTGCCGCTGACCGGACGCGAGCGGTTGCGCTGGTTCGTTTCGCAATCGATCGGCCCACCCAGCCTGGCCGTGGGAGTGTTGAGCGCGGGCATTGCCACGGCGCGCGACAAACCCTTTGAGTACGGCCCGCACTGGGACGGTTTCGGCAACCGCTACGGAATGCGGCTGACTGGCGTCGTAACAGGTAACGCGATGAACGCGGGACTAGGGGCGCTGTGGGGCGAAGATCCAAGATATTTTCCGGCGACCGGTCAACCCATGGGCAAGCGCGTAAAAAATGTAGTGGTCTATACCTTCATGGCCAAACGGCGCGACGGAAATCTGGCGCCGGCTTACGCGCGCTACGTCGCCACGTCGGGAAACAATTTCCTATCAAATGCCTGGCGCGCGGACAGCGAGGCTACCAACCGCGCGGCACTCAATCGCACCGCGTTGGGTTTCGCGGGGCGCATGGGCGCGAATGCCTTCCGCGAGTTCTGGCCGGACGCGAGAAATCTGATGCATCGCAAGCACTAAGCCTTTACCCCGTGGAATTGCGCGGCACCAACAGCTACACATGTGACGAAATCGTCGGGAACGCAGGTGTGTTATTAGAACCGCCCGAGGGTGCCGCCGCATCCAACTGACTTGAGGTCGTGGTGCGAGCTATTGAATTGCGCCAGACATTTCCGTCTGGCCGCGGAAATTTTTGGATTGGCCACGGAAGAGGCTCTGTGTCGCATCCGCCCAGCATTTCTGGTTGGGGTAACCCGCCGTGGCAGATTAATTTTCACTCGAAGGCGCGCGACTTGCCGGAAGACATCGACTTCGCGGTGGTCGGAGCGGGTTTCAGCGGTCTAGCGGCTGCCGCCTACTTGCGCAAGCTGCAGCCGTACAAGACCACGGTGGTTTTCGAAGCCGACTGCGTGGGCGCCGGCTCCAGTGGGCACACCGGCGGAATGACGTTGGCGGAGACCGCGGCAGGCGATTTGCCAGGGCTCGGCGACGTGCTGAAAGGCTTCGAAAAGATTCAGCGCGAACTGGAGATCGATTGCGATTTCCGTTTGCCCGGCGCCTGGGAGTTAGCCCGAAAGAAAATCAGAACGAATTCGCCCGTTTCCTGGAACGATTCGGGGACCTTGGGTGTGGTGAATACCGTCGCGGGGGGCACCGCCGATCCGGGGAAACTGGTCAGCGGCTTGGCCAATGCGGCGCAGCGACTTGGCGCGTTAATTTGTGAAAACAGCCGTGTCGAAAATATTTCCTACACCAATCCGCTGCAACTGGAACTGGCCGGAAAGCGCGTCCGTGCCAAGCAGGTTTTAGTGGCGACCAACGCGGAGTCGCTGGAGCTGAGCGATTTGAGCGGCGCGGCGGAGCCAAAATTTACGCTGGCGCTGGCCACCGAACCGCTGAGCGAGCAGCAGCTCCGCGAAACGGGTCTGGCGGCGCGTCAACCCTTCTACACCATCGATTTTCCGTACTTGTGGGGCCGGCCGCTGCACGACACCCAGGTGATTTTTGGCAGCGGTTTGGTGCATGTGAGTCACTGGAGCGAAATGCTGAATCTGAACATCGCCAGCGGCGAAGCGGGCGGCCTGATCCGCCTGCTCGAATCGCGCGTGCGCGCGCTGCATCCGGCGCTCGAAAAGGTCGAATTCACGAACCGCTGGGGCGGGCCGATCCTGATCGCCGATGAAATGAAGCCGGTGTTCCGCGATCACTTGCGCAGCAACAAAATTATCGTGTTGGGTGGTTACAGTGGCCACGGCGTGGCGTTGTCCGGCTACCTCGGGCATTGGGCCGCCGAAGTCATGACCGGGAAAAGAAAGCTCCCTTCCTGGAATCAATAAATCCGCAGGAGTTAAACGACGCATGAGCTTCTGTACGCGACTATTTTGCTTTTCACAAATAAATTTACGCGCGCCACGGCTACTGGCCGGCGCGGCAGCTACTTTGTTTTTCTGCGGAGCGGCCAGCAGCGCGGACCAGTTCAACAGCGATGCGGTGATCAACCATCTCAGCACGCTGATCAAGCTCTATCGCAGCGGCTCCGCGGAGATTCAAACCGGTGGCATGCCTAGCGACGTGATCTACCAGGACAACGAACAGAGCCTCACCGCGGAAGCGGTGCGGCTGGCCTTCCAGGCGGCGCGGGCGGAAGCCGCGGCGATCCGCGCGATGGAGAAAAACGGTTCAGCGGAGCCCGGTTCCGCGCAGCCCGGTTCCGCGCAGATGGAAGCGCGCAACACTGCCCGCATCGCCGAAGTGCAATCCAAGGTCGACGCTCTCGACAAACAAATCGCAACCACCCGCAAAAAACAGCGCGATGCGCTGATGGCGCAGAAACAGGCGCTGCAAGGCGAACTGAATCTCGATCAAGCGGTGGGCGAGGTGATTCAGAAGCGCTCGGCGTTCATGGAAAGCAGCACCGATACGGCCGGCGAAGGGCTGGAAGGCCGCATCAATCAACTGGCGCGCTCGGTGCCTGGAGTGATGAGCCCGCTCAATGACCAGAAATTGTCGACGCCGGTGAAAACCGTGGCACAAACGGAAGCGGCCAAGCAGCAGCCGTCGTCCGGGCTATTATCGCAGGCGCTCGCGCTGTATGGCGCGATGAACAGCGTGCACGAAATCGATCAACTGAATGACCAGACTGCGCGAGTGCGCGAGATCGCCAGCAATTTGCGGCAGCCGCTGCGCGATGCGCTGGTGGCCACGGTCAAGAAAGGGCGCGATCTCAGCGACCAGGCGGCCTCCGGTCAAGGAACACCCGCAACGCCGCAGCAATTTCAACAGCTGACCAATCAGTTCAAGCAGCTTTCGGCGGTAGTGTTACCGCTCAGCCAGGAGCTAACGGTTCTCGATCAGGCCTCCGCCAATTTGCAGGAATGGCGCACCTCCATTCTGCGCGAGACAAAATATTCCGCGCGTGCGCTGGTAGTACGCGTGCTCATATTGGTCGTGGCGCTGGGATTCGTACTGATTCTGTCGGCGCTGTGGCGGAGTTTGACCTACAAGTATGTCCATGACGCGCGGCGCCGCCGGCAATTTCTGCTGTTACGCCGTTTTGTCATGGCCTTTTTGATTGGTGTAGTTTTGATTCTCGGATTCGTCAGCGAGTTCAGTTCCCTCGCGACCTTCGCCGGTTTCGTCACGGCGGGCATCGCGGTCGGTTTGCAGACGGTTCTGCTTTCGGTCGCGGCGTATTTCTTTGTGGTAGGCCGCTATGGGATTCACGTCGGCGACCGCATCAGCGTTTCCGGCGTGACTGGCGACGTGATCGACATCAGCCTGGTGCGCCTGTACCTGATTGAGTTGGCGGGCACGGGCATCGATTTGTATCCCACCGGACGCGTGGTGGTCCTTTCGAATTCAGTCTTGTTTCAGGCGACCATTCCTTTGTTCAAACAGATTCCCGGAACCGAGTACGCCTGGCACGAAGTAGTGCTCACGCTGACTCCGGGCGCGAACCACAAAGCGACACAGGAAAAATTGTTGCAGGCGGTTACGCAAGTTTACGAGCAGTATCGCGCGGGATTCGAGCGAACCCACGGCTACATCGAGCGGCGTATCGAAACGCAGTTGAAGGCGCCCAGTCCCGAGACCCGCCTGCAGTTTGGCGACGCCGGGTTGGAGCTGATGGTGCGGTACCCGGTGGAAATTCGCAAAGAAGCGGTGATGGATGAGCAGGTAACGCGCAAGGTGCTGGAATTGGTGCACAACGAACCGGACGTGCAAGCAGCCGTAGCTGGCTCGCCGAAGATTCGCGCGGCGATTCGCGGTTAAACCAAAATAAGTTGCTCCGATGTAGCCGCAGCCAGCCGTACCGGGAAAAGAAAAGGCCGCGACGAAGTTCTTCGCGGCCTTTTTGTTTTTCGCGTGATCGCTCGTCAGCGTTACAGCAAGCCGAAAATGGCGATGCCCGACGGCGTGGGGATGTATACCCGCCCCTTGGCGACGGTGGGAGTGACGAACTTGTTGCCATTGCCGAAGTGATCGCGCGTGCCGGCCTGGTTGCTGTTGTACAGCTGGCGCGAAACGTTGGTGGCGTCGTAGGCATCGAGCACCGCCGGGCTGCTGTTACCCACCGCCCATACGATGCCGTTGCTGGTGCCATTCGCGGAAATACTTGGCGTCGCTCCCGGGTAACCGAGTGAGTTGCCGGCCCGGCTGGTCGGCGATCCGGATAGTTTTCCGTTGGTGATGGTGAACGCCTTCAGCACATCGCCGGACGCGGCGTAGTATACAGTGTTGTGGAAGTACGCGCCCATAGACCAGGCGCCGGCGATTTCGCCGATCAGTTCCTGGTGAATGTGATTCGCGTTGGGATCGAACTTACCCATGCTGTCGCGATTCACCACGTAGATGTTCCCGTCCTTGCCGGCCCCGATGGCCAGATGCACGACTCCGCCCGCGCCGTTACTCAAGTCCGGTAACACCATGGCCGCGCCGGAACCGAGATCGCGGTCCGCATTGGACTCCGAGACGGTGTTGGATACCGCGAAGTAGTCGGCAACCTTCAGCCCGCTCGCAGTGGAAATTTTGCAGAAGCAGTTGCCGTAATCGCCCTTGGAAGGCATGCCGCTGCTGTTGAGCGTGGTGTCGAAAGTGCCGTTGCCGTCGAGCACGTACATGTTGCCGCTGCTGTCCGCGGCGGGCGCGGCGCCGCCCATCCACATCGCGCCTTCGCTGCCGTTAGGCGTGAGGTTGAGCACGCTCACCCCCGCGAGTGTGTTGGCGTCGAAGGACATGACCCATCCGGTGTATGGACGGAAGTCGCAGTGCGAAGCCCAGGTCGTGTAAATGTGTCCACCCATGTTGAGCAGCCCGGCGCGCTCCTTATATTGTCCGGGATCGAAAGTCACGCTGCCGTTGGAGCTGTGGTCGCCAGTTCCGGGATAGGAAGCGGTGATGGTGTGCGGGCCGCCGAAAAGTTCCGCGCCGGAAGTGATGTCGAGCGCGTGCAGCCGCTGGAAATACGAGCCGTTGCTGTTCTTGGACATGGCCACCACGTAGATAGCGCCGTGCGGTCCGCGCGTGCGGTCGATCACCGGAGTGGAAGTGATGCCGATCTCCGGCGATACCTGGCCGCAGCCGTGCGTGTCGCTGGTGGTCTCGCCAGTGCGCAACGTGGAGACATGCCAGAGCACCGTGCCGGTCGAGGCATCGAGCGCGTACACGCTGTCGTGTTCCGTCACAGCGTAGACCACGTCGTGCGTGCCTTGATTGGCGACGGCCACGCCGGAGAGGAATAGCGGTTGTCCGTCCACGCGGCCGTCGAGGGTCACGACCTTGTGCAGACCGAACGAACTTTGATTGACATTGGACGGAGTAAGCACCGTTTCCTTCAGGTTCTGCCCGGTGCGGCCGTTGTCGTTGTGATACGTAGTGACGTCAACAGAAGCAGACGGCGCGGTTACCGTGAGAGTAGCCTCATTACTGGTTGCCGAGCCCTTGCTGTTGCTGACGCTGGCGGTGAATTGCGCGCCGCTGTCGGACGTAGTTGTTGCCGGCGTGGTGTAGGTTGACGAGGTCGCTCCGCTGATGGACGCGCCGTTGCGATGCCACTGATACGCGAGCGGAGTAGACCCGCTAGCGCCGACGCTGAACGTATGGGT
>DATCOK010000300.1:0-8998 GCA_036564765.1 Candidatus Acidiferrum sp.
GTCAAAAATTGCCCGGGCCCTTTCACCTGCTCCGCCCGCCCCACTATCTGCCAGCTGTTCCCAAACACCGCGGAGGTCTCCAGCTCCGCAACCCCTCCATCGAAATACCACGGCGAAGGAATCGTCGACGCCCGCTCCAGCGAATTTTGCGGATTATAAAGCCCCAGAATCGAACGAATGTCACGCTGCACAGGTAACTCCCAAAAATCCGCGGCGATTGGAGCCGCGTTCCTAGTTCATATCGCGAATCCCACCACCGCGAAAGGCAATTTTTTCAATTCCGCACTTCACAGACCCGATTCAGTCCCGCGCACTGCTCTGTTCCCGCACCAAGCCCATGATGTGCGCAAAGATCTGGTCACGCACCGTCCGGAACATCGCCAATTTCTCAGCCTCCGTGCCCCCGCTCGCCGCCGGGTCTTCCAGATCCCAGTGCACTCGCCTCTTCACCGCGGGAAAAATCGGGCACTGTTCCCGCGCGTTGTTGCACACCGTGACGACAAAATCCACCGGCACGCCGCTAAATTCCCGCACTTCCTTGGATCGTTGCCCGCGAATGTCGATCCCCGCCTCGCGCATCACCTCCACCGCCAGGGGATGCAACATTTTCGGCGCCACCCCAGCGCTCAACGCATCAAACTCCTCCCCCGCAACATGCCGCAAATATCCCTCAGCCATCTGGCTCCGCGCCGAATTCCCGGTACAAAGAAACAAAACCCTGCTCTTCATCGAAATTCCATCCATCCCAGCCGGCATGCCCAGGAAACACTCCGTCCAAAAATCCTATATCTCTCGCCTCGATTCACTTCGCGGCGTCCACCACCCCGCAACAAATATTCTCTCTCTTCGCCCGCCGCGCATCCGCCGCCAACTCCGGCAACTCCGTAAAACACTCCTCCAGACACTTAAACAAATTCCGCTGCAACGCCGACGTCGCCGGGGCCAGTTTGTAATACGCCCACAGCCCTTCCTTGCGCTTCTGGATCAATCCCGCCCGCAGCAAATAAGAAAGATGCCGCGAAGCCGTCGGCTGCGGAACATCGATCACCGTCACGATGTCGCACACGCACAACTCCCCGCCCAGCAGCAGATGCAATATCCGCAAGCGCGTCTGGTCCGAAAACGCGCGAAACATTAAGTTGACATGCGATGCCTTCATAAACTATATTCGCTTAGGCGAATATAGTTCAACTCGCTACTCTTTCGCAAGGAGCTTCCCATGTCCGACACTCTCCAGCAGCACGATATCACGGCCGAAGTGAAGCAGAAGTACGGTCAAGCCGCCAAAACAGCCGCTTCCGGCGCCGCCGCCTCTTGCGGTACCTCGGGATCCTCGTCCTGCTGCGGCGGCGACCCCATCACTTCGAATCTGTACGACGCCGCGCAAACTTCCGACGTCCCCGAGAAAGCCCTGCTCGCCTCGCTCGGCTGCGGCAATCCTACCGCCCTCGCCCAATTGAAACCCGGCGAAGTCGTCCTCGACCTTGGTTCCGGCGGCGGCATCGACGTATTGCTCTCCGCGAAGCGCGTCAGCCCTGGCGGAAAAGCCTACGGCCTGGACATGACCGACGAAATGCTCGAGTTGGCTCGCGAAAACCAAAAAAAGGCCGGCGTGCAAAACGTCGAATTCCTGAAAGGCGCAATCGAAAATATCCCGCTCCCGGAAAACTCCGTCGACGTCATCATCTCCAACTGCGTCATCAATCTTTCCGCCGACAAAGACCGCGTCCTCGCTGAAGCCTTCCGCGTTCTTCGCCCCGGCGGCCGTTTCGCCGTCTCCGACGTGGTAGTCGACGGGGAAGTGCCCGAGAAGATCAAGCGCAGCATGGAATCCTGGGTAGGCTGCGTAGCCGGCGCCCTCAGCATCCAGGAATACGACGCCAAGTTGCGCGCCGCCGGCTTTGACTCCGTCTCCATGGAGCCCACCCGCATCTACAAAATCGCCGACGCCCGCGAATTTCTCTCCACTCAGGGCATCGACGCCGACACCATCCCGGAAAACATCGACGGAAAATTCCGCAGCGCCTTCATCCGCGCCACTAAGCCAAACTAATTATTCCCAATCTTTTTTTGTTACTGCGGCACCCGACTCTGCGCGGAACGCAAACTCCTACAATTGTCGCCCCACCCTGAGTTTTGTAGGGTGGGGATTTCCGTATCCCTGCCCGGGGGCCAAATCCGCGAACCAAGTACGCCGGCTCCGCTCGACGGTTTTTCGTGCTTGCGTCCTGCCGGTGGAGCTTTCCGTAAGCTCAGCAGTTCCCAAGTCTCTTCCATATCACTGAGGAGCGGATAAATCATTCCCAAGTTGACGCCCCCGTCCGCCTCGTCAACAATGCTTCATCATGACTAAGAATTCGTTCAGCAAACCTCCCGTGGCCAAAACTCCCATCGGAACAAATCTCAGCACCAAAAAACTAGCCGTACTCGGCGCCGGTAAACTCGGCGGCATCCTCCTTCGCGCCTACCTCAAACAAAATCTCTTCGAAGCCAAAAACGTCACTGCGACGGTTAAGCATGGCGATAAAGCCGCCAAACTCGCCAAAGAACTCGGCGTAAACGTCACCAACGAAAATCGCACCGCCGTTCGCGGAGCCGACATCGTCTTGTTAGGGGTCAAGCCGCAAGTGATCGGCGATGTGCTGAGTCAAATCTCCGCCGACCTGAAACCGGAAACCCTCGTCATTTCCGTCGCTGCCTCCGTGCCCACTTCCTACATCGAGCAGCGCCTCGGCCCCCAAGCTGCCGTCGTCCGCGTCATGCCCAACACTTGCTCGGTGGTAAATACCGGCATGGCCGGCATTTGCCGCGGTATCAGCGCTACCGACGAGCACATCGCAATCGCCCGCGCCATGTTCGACGCCGTGGGCCGCACCGTCGTTGTCGACGAAAAAAATATGGACGCCGTTACCGGCCTTTCCGCCAGCGGTCCGGCCTTTGCCTACATCATTCTCGAATCTCTCGCGGAAGCCGGCGTCAAGGTCGGCCTGGCCCGCGATGTGGCCACTTTGCTCGCCGCCCAAACCATGAAAGGCGCGGCCAGCGTGGTGCTCGAAACCGGCGACCATCCCGCGTTGCTCAAAGACTCAGTAACTACTCCGGCAGGCTGCACCATTGACGGCATTCTCGAACTCGAAGAAGGAAAGTTACGTGTTACCTTAATCAAGGCGGTGGTGAAAGCCACGCAACGCGCTGGGGAACTCTTATTCGAGAAGTAACCGGCCGGGTCCGCTGATTTCTCCGCTGCTTTCTGACGCCGTTTCACGCACACAACATGCCGCACGAAATCACTTTTTTCATTCTGGCCGGCACTGCCATCTTGGCTGCGGCCCTGACCGTTTCCGTGAGCAAGGCGCTCTACAGCATTTTCTTTTTCTCCGCCACCTTGTTGGCCACTGCGGCGATTTTTTTGCAGCTGTACGCCCCGCTGCTTTTCGTCGCGCAATTCGGACTCATCGGCGTGGGGCTCGCCGGCGTGGTGATCTTCGCCGTGGAGGCTTCGCGCCTGGACGTTGCCATTCTTGCGGAATATCCCTGGCGGCCCAAAGCCGTGGCTCTGCTGATCACCTTGGTCCTCCTCGCCGAAATCACTCTGGACATTTTGCAGCGGCGTTTTTTGCCCGACCAGAACTTGGCCCTGCTGCTGCCCACCGGACCCATGGGCGCGCCGTTGTCGCTACGCGCGGTGCTGCAGTTTTTTTTTAATTTTGGTTTGTTACCCGTGACCCTTTCGGCGGTCATCTTTCTGGTCGCCTGGGCCGGCATTGCAAACCTGATTCGGCAAGAGGCCTGACATCCATGGTTCCGCTCAGCGATTATCTATTCTTGAGTTTCACCCTGGTGATCATCGGCACACTGGGTTTTTTCAATCGTAGTAATTTGCTCGTCAAACTCTTTTCCATTGAACTCATCCTGAACGCCGCCAGCATCAACCTCGCCGTCTTCGCCAGGCTCTTCGCCGATGCCGCCGGACAACTGTTCTCCGTTTTCACCATGGCTATCATGGCCGCCGAAATTATCGTCGGCATGGGCATCCTCGCCGCGGTCTTCCGCCGTCTGCGGCCC
Organism: Candidatus Acidiferrum sp.; assembly: GCA_036564765.1. Taxonomy (GTDB): domain Bacteria; phylum Acidobacteriota; class Terriglobia; order Acidiferrales; family UBA7541; genus Acidiferrum. The sequence continues at coordinate 4,066 of DATCOK010000300.1, forward strand.
ACCCCTCCGACCGCCTTGGAACGTGCAGCGATTGCCGCCGAATGGCGTTGACCTTCGCGACCTTTCGAATCTGATGCCCACCCACACACTCGATTCCCTGCGCACGTTCATGCAAGGCAGCGGCGCCGTGCTGCTCCCGGAGATGGAGTTGGCGTTGTTTGCTCTCGGGCTGCTCTTGATCGATGTGTGGGTCGGCCAGCGCGACACCTATTTAAGTCCGTTGCTCGCTCTTGCCGGTACAACCTTTAGCGGCGCCACTCTATGGATTTTGAAACAGCATGTCGCCATGGGCGGTCCGTTCAGCGCGGTAGCTGGCTCGGTCTCCGTCGATCCATATTTTCTTTTTATCTCCTCTCTACTGCTAGCCGCCACCGCCATGATCATTCTGCTTTCCGCCGGCTACGGTGTTTTGGGAACAGCCCCGCAAGGCCGCTATTACGCGCTGCTGCTCTCCGGCTGCGTGAGTTTGTTGTTGACCGTCTCCGCTACGGATTTGGTTATTCTTTTCCTCGCCCTCGAGCTTGCCGCCATGGTCGCCTATCTCTTGGCGGCCCATCCGCAGGATTCCGGCAGGCCGCATCCCGCCGCCGTCCAATTCTTTTTCCCTAGCGCCTTCGGTTCCGCCATTCTCGCCTACGCCTTCTCACTCCTCTACGGTCTCGGCTCTTCCACCAGCATCTATAAAATTGACGAAGCCTTGCAGCGCCGCCGTAGCATCGCCGACGTCATCGCCTTCAGTCATGAAACCGGCGTTCGCGGCGCGCAGATGTACGAGCTTTTACAATCGCGCTTGCCGGTGGCTTTGCAGTGGCACCCTTGGATGGTGCGTGCCCTGCCCGCGATCGCTTTGGTGTTGCTCGTCTTTGGCTTCCTGGTGAAACTCAAAGCGCTCGCCGCTCATTTTTGGAAGGACCGCCCCACTACTGGTGCGCCCGCTCCCGTCTTGCTGTTTTTCTGCAGCGCCTACGCGGTCGCTTTTACCTCGGTATTTACGCGATTAATTCTGGCGATCACCGGCGACACTCAGACCATCACTTTTCGCGCCATTGCTTTGATTGCTTTAGTCTTGGTCGCTTGGGCCATCCGCAGGTCTTGGCGCCAGCCCAGTGCCGAACGCATCCTGGCTTACACTGCGCTGGCCCACGTCGGATTTTTCCTCCTCAGCGTGGCTTCTATAGGCCCGGCGGCCATGACCGCCATGCTTTATTACTTCATCGCCTACATTTTCATGCTCACGGGCGCCTTCGTCATTTTGACTGCCCTGCGCCGCCAGGATGCCCTCGCCGATGGCTCGCACGATGTGCACGGATTATTCCGCCGCAATCCCATGATGGCCTTCCTCTTTACCATCTTCCTGCTCTCCCTGGCTGGCGTCCCTCCCAGCGCGGGGTATCTCGCGCGTAAGCTCACCGTCCGCGCGCTATTCGACAGCGGTCACCCTGCCATCGCCTGGGTTGCCATCGGCCTAAGCGTTTTGCTTGCCGGTTCTTACCTCCTTATCATCGGCGCCACGTGGCGCGAAGATCCCTCTTCCCCTGTGGACGGCGCGAAATCCTTCGGCGTGCTCGAGGCCCTGGTGGTCGGCGTCTGTGTATTTGTTTCCGTGGCGGCCGGCCTGTATGCTGAACCCTTCCTGCGCATGGCCCGTTATGCCCTTGAGCAATAAACCCGACAACGTTCCCGCCGCTTCGCCTGCGCCAGTCAAGGCCAATAACTTTTCCAACCAGTTCGCCATGGCCATGGAACTACCCTTTGTTTTAGTGGGCGCGGTCTTGCTCGGAGGCGTCTTCGGATACTTTCTTGATCGCTGGCTGCACACCAAGCCCGCGCTCATGTTGGTCTTCGGCGCCCTGGGATTCTTCGGCGGCGTGCGCGACATCATCCGCCGCTTGCCCGGAAGCAAAAATGCCGGCTCCGGCAGCTAACCTTTCTCCCGCGTCGCAAACCGAACGGCGCATCGCCTGGCTCATCCTGTTGACCGGCATCCTCGCGGCGGCATGCGCCGAGCTCCTGCACACTCCCCTGTGGGCCGCCGGCCTCATGATCGGAGCCACCCTCGCTTGGTTCAATTTTCGCTGGCTGCGCCAGGGCATGGACGCGCTGGCCGCCGCCTCGCAAGCCCAAGCCGGTGCGACAAAACCCCGGGTACCCGTGGGCGCATACGTTCGCGTGCTCTTCCGCTACGCCTTGATAGCTCTCTCTGTCTATGTTATTTTTAAACTTCTGAAAGTTCCCCTCGCTAGCATGGTACTGGGTTTGTGTGCTCTGGGACCGGCGGCCATGGCCGCCAGTGTGTACGAAATCGCCCGTCCCGCGAAGGCCGGAAATTAGCAGCAACATAGACTAAAACAGGAGCCAGCGGTTCGCGGTCGCCCAACTTATGGAACATGTCAGCGCGCTAACACAACTGGTAAACCGGATTTTCGGCGGCGCCGCCAACGCGCTGCTCGCGGCCCTGCACGTCCATCCCACCGATCCACAGAATCCCATACCAGAACATGTAGTCATGGCTCTCGCGGTCTTGGTCATCGGCACCCTCCTCGCTTTGTGGGTTCGTTCGCGCCTCTCCGTCGAGCGCCCCGGTGCTTCCCAGCAAATCGCTGAATTGCTACTCAACAATCCCATGAGCTTTGGTCTTCGCGATGTGCTCGCACAAAACGCCGGGCACCACTGGGAGCGCTACATTCCCATGGTCGGCTCCATCGCCCTCTTCGTTTTACTTGGCAACCTCTTCGGCGCCTTTCCATTCCTCACCGCACCCACCAGCGTTTATACCGTGCCGCTGGCCTGCGCCATCATCGTCTTCTCGTATTTTAACTGGCAAGGCATCCGCCACCATGGTGTGATCGGTTATCTGAAGCATTTCACCGGGCCCGTCGCGTGGCTCTCGCCGCTGATGTTTCCGGTCGAAATCATCAGCACCTCGGCGCGCCTCGTCTCTCTCTCCGTGCGCTTGTGGGCCAACATTTTCGCCAGCGACATTATTTACGGCCTGTTCCTCGGCCTCTTCGCCGGCGCCTTCACTTCCGGCTGGACCAAGTCTCCGGTGTTGGGAGTCATCGTCGGCGTGCTCCCCGCCTTGTTTCCTATCTTGTTCCTCGCGCTCCACGTTTTCGTTTCCGTCGTACAGGCCTACGTCTTCACCATTCTGCCCGCCGTCTATATCGGCATGGCCACCGCCGACGAGCACTAACCGAGTTTGTTCGCCGCTCCAGTGTGAGCCCGGCTGCACGGTGTCCGGGAACCACCCCCTGGCGGCATTCTAGAGGAGGAAGTACATGAAGAAAGCAGCAGTGGTTCTGGTTGCACTGGTAATTGTAATGCTCGTTGTGCCTGCGGCTTTTGCGCAGGGCGCGGCCCCCGCGGAAAAACCCCCGGTGAGTCCCACGGCGCTGGCGATTGCTGCCGGCTTCGGCGTGGCCATCGCGGCCTTCGGTTGCGGCCTCGGTCAGGGACGCATCGCGGCAGCCGCCTGTGAGGGTATTGCCCGCAATCCCGGAGCTGCGGATGGCGTGCGCGGCGCCATGATTCTCGGCCTGGTGTTCGTCGAAACCCTGACGCTCTTCACCTTCGCCCTCGGCTTCTTGCTCTACCGCCTGCTCTAACTTTCATTCACAAAAGTTTGTCCGATCCCCGTTCGCGTTTTTTCAGAACGGGGATTTTTTTGTTTTTATTCCTCCCGCATGCAATATCCTCAATCAGACTCGTAGGGCGATAGTTTGATCTTATGCAAACTTCTTTTTGGATCGTTGTTCTGGTGATCTACGCGGTAGTCATGCTGCTGAGGATTGCCACCACAGGAAAAGTGCACTCGGGCGGAAGAGGAGCAGCTCGTGTCGTTGCGTCAGTGAAATCGTTACCATGGCGGATCGCAATGGCTAGCCTCGCACTGGCCCTCTTGATCCTACTGGCTTACTCACTCAGACAGTTTGGCTGGCCTGCGCTTTCAAAATAACGTTCCAGAGGGTAGACTCTCGCGGAGTTGTTGCACCTTCACATCCCCGGAAATTCAAGTTAGGAGAGACCAGCTATGAGAAAACTCGTATTGGCAACATTTGTCATTGCCGTGTGTGTTGGGTTGACCTGGGCGCAGGCCCCGGAAACGAAGACCAAGGAAAAAGCCGCCAAGGGCCCCAGCGTTTCGCAGGCCATCAAAGATCTTGAAAAGGAATGGGCGGAAGCCGGTAAGGCCGCCGATACCGCCAAGCTCGGAGAAATTCTGGCGGACGACTGGAGCGGCATCGGCCCCGACGGGAAGTCCATGACCAAAGCCGACTTCATCGACGGTTACAAATCCGGAAAGATGAAGACCGAAACCTTCGAAATGGGTGCTGTAAGCGTCAAAGTTTTGGGCGCCACCGCCGTAGCCCAAGGCTCCGACAAAGAGAAGAGCACCTACGATGGCAAAGATTCCAGCGGAAGCTACGTCTGGACCGACGTCTTTGCCAAGCGCGACGGCAAATGGGTCGCCGTCCGTTCCCAAACCGCCAAAGTAAAGTAACGGGCATCCGCTCGGCAATCTCTTCCCAGCATGCTGCCCCACCCTAGACTTCGTAGGGTGGGGCTTTCTTATCAATACCGACCGCGAGTCCGCGAAGCCCAATCACGCATTCCAATCAACTCAGAGAAAATCCCCCGAGGTCCGTCCACTCCAGAAGGAGACCTGCGGCGCAATCTCAGCGGCACCCACCCCTTCCGCAACGAATCCTGGCAGTTTTTCTTCCACGGCCGCACCGTAAACCTCGCTGCCCGCAAGACCGGTTCCTGAACCTCCGTCCAGCATATTCAATCCAAAGCACATACCCGCGTACTTGCCCTCGCAGCCTATTGCATCCCCTAATCCGCCGCCATAATATGCCTCAAGTCGAGAGCACCACGGGCCAATGCGTTACTCAGTTGGCAAGCTGGCCGTAAGCCGCATCTTATGAAGGGC
>DATCOK010000301.1:0-4966 GCA_036564765.1 Candidatus Acidiferrum sp.
GTCTCCGACCTAACCCTAATGAAAACAGTAGGTTGACAGGAAAACTTGCTTAACATAACATACAAAACACGGATTGGCAAATTTTGGATTTTGCGCGTTGTGAACCGCTAAAAAATTGAAAAATCGGGCTCCAACTTCGACGCATAAGAAGGTGGTTGTGGTACTTGCGGACAAAAAGTCGCTTCGCGGGTATTTGAACCCGTCGCGCCTTGGTCAAAACGGCCCTGTGGATTTATTGAGCCCGGATGGCGAGCATACCGAGATTCCACTCGAGAAGTTGCGGTCGATCTATTTTGTGCGGGAGTTTTCGGACGAGTTCGAACCGGAGCGCAAGGCGTTTTTGAGCCGGCCGAAGCTGGATGGGTTGTGGGTGAAGCTGCGGTACAGCGATGGTGAGACGCTCGAAGGTGTCATCCCCAATGACTTGCTGAATTTATTGGACAACGGAGTCCAGATTACGCCGCCGGATTTGAATTCGAACACGGACCGGATTTATGTGCCGCGCGGGGCACTGCGGGAGATTTCGGTGCTGGGTGTGGTCGGGATTGCGCGACGGAAGCCTGCGGCGGTGGCGGCAGTGCAACCGCGGTTGTTCACGGAGTAGAGTGAGACTTGCAGTTTCGGGATTCTGAGCAAGTAGCTTCAAACCATCTTGCTTGAGTTGCGTTGACTTGATTCCCTGCCGTGCCTAACATTCGTGTCCATGCCTGGTAATGACTCACTGATCGGGAAAAATTTTTCGCATTATCGCATCGTCGATAAACTGGGCGGCGGCGGGATGGGCGTGGTGTATCGCGCCGAGGATACGCGGCTGGAGCGGTCTGTGGCGCTCAAGTTTTTGCCGGAAGCAGTGGCGCACGACCGCGATGCGCTGGAGCGCTTCAAGCGCGAAGCGCGCGCGGCGTCGGGACTGAATCATCCGAATATTTGCACGGTGTACGACATTGGCGAGGAAGACGGGCGCGCGTTTATCGCCATGGAATGCCTGGAAGGCGTTTCGCTCAAGGACAAGATTCGCGGCGGAGCGGTTGCGACCGAGCGGCTGACCGAATGGGGCATCGAGATCGCGGACGCCTTGCAGGCGGCGCACGCCAAAGGGATCGTGCACCGGGATATCAAGCCGGCCAATTTGTTCATCACCGAACGCGCGCACGCGAAGATTCTGGACTTCGGATTGGTGAAACACGCGGCGGACGGGCACGCGGAAACCGCTATGCCGACACTGTCGGCGGAAGAGATGCTGACCAGTCCGGGGACGACGCTCGGGACGATTGCGTATATGTCGCCGGAACAGGCCCGCGGCGAGGAGTTGGATGCGCGCAGTGATCTTTTTTCATTTGGCGCAGTGCTGTACGAGATGGCCACGGGGCAAATGGCGTTTGGCGGCTCGACGCCGGCGGTGATTCACGATGCGATTCTGAATCGCACGCCTTCGCGCATGTTGGAGGCGGGCTCTCTTTTACCCCCGGAGCTAAAAAATATTATTGCGAAAGCGCTGGAGAAAGATAGAAACCTGCGGTACCAGAGCGCGGCGGAGATTCGTGCGGACCTGCAGCGGCTGAAACGCGACACCGAGAGCGGAAAATCGTTCGCTAAGGTAGGAGGAAGCTCAGCGAGTAGCCTAGCTTCGGCAGTCGCGCCGGGTTCGGTCGGTGCGAACTCGCCTGCGCGAAAGAAAAGCTGGATTTACGGGCCGATAGCGGCCGCGTTACTGCTGCTGGCGGTGACCGTGGGGCCGCTCGTCTACTTCCGAAATGCCGGAAGTGTTCCGAAAGATTCCGGAAAATGGCAGCAGCTGACATTTTTCACCGACTACGCGGTTTACCCGGCGCTATCGCCCGACAACCGAATGCTGACTTTTCTGCGCGGGCCAAATACCTTTATCGGGCCGGGCGATGTGTACGTAAAGATGCTGCCGAGCGGCGAGCCGGTGCAGTTAACGCGCGACCAGGGCGATAAGTTGCAACCTGTATTTTCAAATGACGGCTCGAAGATTGCGTATGGCCGAGTCGATCCGTGGGATATGTGGGAAGTGAATGTGTTGGGCGGCGAGCCGCGAATCATGATGCGCAACGCGTCGTCGCTGTCGTGGCTGAGCAACGGCGGCTGGCTATTTTCCGAAATCAAAAGCGGTTTGCACATGGCGGTGGTGACCAGCGATGAAGGTCGCGGACGGAGCCGGGACGTCTATGTGCCGGCGGGCGACCGCAGCATGGCGCACCATTCGTACCTGTCGCCCGACGGAAAATGGGTGTTGGTAGTGCTGATGGACGGGCTAGGAAATTTGACGCAGTGCCGGGTGGTGCCGTTCGATGGAAACAGCACGGAACAGTTGGTGGGTCCGGCGAACGCCGCGTGCACCACGGGAGCCTGGTCGCCGGATGGAAAGTGGGTATACCTGAGCACCAACGAAAACGGGAGTTTTCACATCTGGCGGCAGCGTTTTCGCGGAGGGAAGCCGGAACAAGTTACGTTCGGTCCCACCGAAGAGGAAGGGATCGCCATCGCTAGCGATGGGAAGTCACTCATCACCTCGGTGGGCACGACGGATGCGACGGCGTGGGTGCACGACCAAAATGGCGATCGGCAATTGTCGTCGGATGGCAACACGTTTGATAGCACGCTGACGGCGGATGGGCGCGCGGCTTATTTTCTGAAACGCAACGGACCGAATGGAAATTCGGAATTGTGGCGCGCCGAACTGGCGACGGGCCAAGCGCAAAATGTGCTGGCTGCGAGGGCCATCCGGACGGACTTAGCGAGCCCGGAATATTCGATTTCGAAGGATGGGGAGAGGCTGAGCTTCGCGGCGACGGACGAGCATAACATTCCGCACGTGTGGATGGCTTCGGCGAACAACCGCAGCGCACCGGTGCGCTTGGAGTCAGCAGAGGGCGAAGATTCGCCGCTGTTTCTGCCGGATGGAGATGTGGTGTACCGGGCCACGCGCGGCCACCAGAATTATTTGCATCGCAAAAAACAGGATGGATCCGGAGACCAGCGATTGCGGCAGGAGTCCATCCTGGAAATGCAACGGGCCTCGCCGGACGGTCGCTGGGTCATCGTGGCGCGCAGCGATAAGGCCTTGGATCATCCCTACCGCTTGGAAGCCTATCCTGTGGATGGGGGCACGCCGGTCGTTTTGTGCCAGACCATTTGCCGCGCGTCCTGGACGGCCAGCGGGACGCAGATGTTTTTTTCATTTCTGGGCAGAGACCACGGGGTTACTTACTTTTTACCGACGGACAAACGCGGGGTGGTAAAGTTTCCGGTGGATGGTGTTGCCGACGAGAAAGAAATGGCGAAGCAGGAGCACGTGAAAACGGTCGCGGCGGCGGTGGACTCGGCGATCAGTCCAGAGCTGTACACATATTCTAAATTCAGTACGCGAAGGAATCTCTACCGGGTGCCATTGGAGTAGCGAGCGGCGCCGAAGGGTTCTTCTGTAGTTATGTGGTGCCTGCCGAATCCCGCGTCGAGCGTAGTACTGCGGCACTAAATTTGTTGCCATTCGGCCCTGACGAATAACGCTCAGATCGCCAGCGACAATCGTAACTATTTCGGACCGAAGAAAAGGTAATCGGCGGTGTAAGGGGCGCGGACTTCGGCGCCGATGTGGGCGGCGTCGCAGCCGGTGGCGGGGGCTTTGCCGCCTTTGGTGTTGATGCGTTGGATGGTCGCGGCGGTGGAGAGAATGCCGTGGCCTTCGTGGCTGACTACGTTGACGAGCAGCCAGGGGATGGAGTCGGAGTCGGGTGAAGGGGCGTTGGCGGAGGCTTTGCCGGTGACCCGGCTGCCGTCGGCCGCTTCCCACGATGGGTCGGCGAAATGTTTACCGAAAAGCTTGCCATCTTTGTCGAAGAGTTGCGCATCGGGAGCTTTGAGAGTCCAGCTAAATGTGTCGGCGTCGGCTTTGCAGATGTAGACCTGGTCCCCCTTGGCGTGAACTTGCAGGAGGAGTTGCTGGTTGGCGGGCGGCTGGAGTTGCGCGGGGATTTGTTGGGCGCGGGTTGAATGGGCGAAGACGACGATCAAGCTGACTAGAAGTGCGATCGGGTGCTTGGTCACTGGATTTCTCCTCATCGTCGCGGGGAGAGTTTACCTCATATCGGTACGCGTGCTATGGAATGAGCCAGCGGTTTTGAATTGTGGTGGGTGATTGTAGAGTTCTAATTGTAGGGAATTTTTTTCGCCTGGAGGGACTTGTGGAACTGACGGAATTGGCGGAGCAATATCGGGCGGCGACGGTCAAGGGAGCCTGGTACGGGCCGGCGCTGGCGGAGATGCTGGAGAAGATTTCACCGGCGATGGCGATGAAGGCGCCGGTGGCGGAAGCTAATTCGATCGCGGCGTTGCTGCAGCACATACTTTTGTGGAATGAGCGGGCGCGGAATACTTCGGAGAATAATCCGTTGCCGAACTGGGAGGCGGAAAGAGACTGGGCGGAGCCGGAGCTTCCCTGGGCGGAATTGCTGCCGAGGTGGAACAACAGCCGGAACCTGTTGGAGGAGCACATCCGGTACTTCCCTGTTGAACAACTGGCGAAACAGGTTCCGGGGCGGAATTATTCGTACGAGAAGCTGCTGACGGGAATCGTGCAACACACGATCTATCACGCCGGACAAATCGCCATGATCATGGGAACATTGTCGCGAACACCAAAGTGATCGGCAGACATGAATAGGGACGGCCGGGGGCGAAGGTGGCTGTGTCGTGTCGATGGAAATTGGCCCGGCGACTGTAGTTGGGATTTTGTGCGCTACAAGGGTACCGCTGTACCGACTCCGTTTTCAGGTGAGGGTCAGAAAAGTAATGTACAATTCCGGCACTTGGTTTGGGATAGGTGACTTATGAGCCCGGGAGAGATCCCCAACGTGTGGATACCGGTCTGCTGCGAGCGGGTGATGCGCTACAACATGTTTGTGCCCAAGGACGGCGAAGCCTACGGGGCACTAATGTGCACGGT
>DATCOK010000302.1:0-10435 GCA_036564765.1 Candidatus Acidiferrum sp.
ATATAACGCGCGGCATATGGGATTCATTCTTGATACCGAGATTTACCGCTCGCAGCGCTACAACTACGAATTTTCTATCGTGTTTATCGACCTCGATCACTTCAAGCAGGTGAATGACACCCACGGACACCTGGTTGGTTCGCGCCTGTTGGGCGAAATCGGCAACGCGCTGAAAAATCGCTGCCGGTTGATTGATTTTGCGTTTCGCTACGGCGGTGACGAATTTGTCTTGTTGCTGCCGCAAACTTCCAAGGAAAATGCGCTGAACGTGGCGCGCCGCCTGCACAAACTGGTGCGCGAAACGGTGTGGCTCTCCGCGGAAGGTTTGAATATTCGTCTCACGCCGAGCCTCGGCGTGGCTTCCTACCCGGTCGATTCGAAGACCAAGGAAGGTTTGCTGCACCTCGCCGATGAAGCGATGTACCTGGTGAAAAATACCGCTCGCGACAGCGTGGCGGCGGCTAATATTGGTATCTTGCCGGACACCGTGGCCAACAAGGCCGCTGCGGAATAACTTTCGGTTCTGGATCGCCCAAACGCCAAACCGCCCTCCGCACTTCTATACACCTCCCGCGAAGTTTGTTTAACTTGAAGCTATGAAACGAAGTGAAGCCGCGCGTTATGCGCGCTGGTCTGCCGCGCTGGCCTTGCTGCTGGCCGCCGTCACCGTCGGCGTGTACCTGCGGCATGGCATCGTCGCTCGCGTCCAACGCGGGAAAGCTCCGCCGGCTCCCGCGACGAATGTCGAGCGTCAATCGGCCGGTCTGGCGTTTTCCAAAGTGGAGGGCGATCGGAAAATTTTCACCGTGGAGGCCTCCAAGTCCACCGAGTTTCGCAATCAGGATGCCAGCCTGCTCGAAGAAGTGAGAATTACAATTTTTGGCAAGCAGAGCGACCGCCACGATGTCATTCGCACGCAGAGTTGCCGGTACACCAAGCTCAGCGGATCGATCGCGTGCGCCGGCTCGGTGCAGATCGATTTGCAAAGCGCCGCGGCCGCCGATGCCGCAAAACAAAAAAGCTCCACCGACAAAATTCCCCCCGCGGGTCACGTCGAAACCCACAATGTGACGTTTAATCAAGCCAGCGGAACGGCGCGCACCAGCGAGCGCGTCACGTTCGCTTTTCCCGCCGGATCCGGCGAGGCCGTCGGCCTCGAATATAATTCCCAGGAAGGCACATTAAATTTGTTGCACGACGTAAAGATGAACCTGGTGCAGACTGGCGGGCCGAAAGGCACGTCCAACCAGCAAGTCCATGTGACCGGCGCAAGCCTCGATTTCTCCCGCGATACGCGAGTGCTGCATCTGCTCGGTCCCGCCCACGCGCAAACGCAAACGGCGCAGCTGGACGCCGGTGAAATCGCTCTGAATCTTAACGACGATTATCAGGTGCAAAAAATGTTCGCCACCGCTGGCGCGCGTAGAGAGAAGCCGCGGGCATCGTCCGCGGGTGCTCCCGGAACGATGAAGGTCACCGCCAATATATTAACTGCGTGGTTTGACTCGGCCGGCGGACTGAAAAAATTGGACGCTTTCGGCAACGTCGAAGGCTCCCGCAATAGCGGCACGGAAGACGATCAGTTTACCGCCGCCAATGCCTCGGTGGATTTGTGGCCGGCGGTTACGCAACCGAAGCAGGTGAACTTGAGCGGCAAGGTCGTGTTGCAAACGGCCGCCAGGGATGGCCAATCGCGCCGGCTCGAAGCCGAAAAGGTTCGCATGGATTTCACTCGCGGTGACGACGACCATCCCAGCCAGCCCGAGCACGCCGAAACGTTATCGGCTGGAACCGTCGAATGGTTGGACGCTTCGACGGGCAAGGCCAGCCCGGCACGCACCAGACTTCAGGCCGACAAGCTGGCGCTGGATTTTGCGGCAGGCAGCGCGACGCAACTGGCCGCAACCGGCAACGTACGGACGGAACGCGCGATTCCTGGCGGCGTTACCCAAACCGCCACGGCAAACCGCGGCGTCGCGCAACTCCTTGCTGGAGGGGGTTGGTCGCAGATCAACCTGGCTGACGACGTAAAATTCCAAGATCGGGACCGCAACGCGCAGGCCGATCACGCCGTGGCCGTTCGCTCCACGCAGACTATGACGCTGACCGGCCGGGCTGCCGTGCGCGACGCGACCACCGAGACGCACGCCGCCACAATCGAGTTCAATCAACTCACAGGAGACATTCACGCCGGCGGCGTTCGCTCCACAACCTTCTCCGCGAAAGGAGCCACCCCACAATTGGCCGCCGTACCGGCGAATATCACCGCCGACCAGTTGCAGGCCAACGCCCAGAGCGGTCGAGCGCTGTATAGCGGGCACGCGCGGTTATGGCAGGGCGACTCCGTGCTGGAATCGGATTCCATCGAGCTGTTTCAGAAAACGAGGGAACTGCATGCACTTGGCAACGTCCGCGCGGTGTTTCCGCAGGCAGCCGGCCGCGAACCGCCGGCAGCCACCGTCAGCGCCAAGCCCGCCAAAAAAGCCAATCTCTGGCATCTGGCGGCGAAAACTCTTACCTATCTCGATGGCGAAAATCGCGCGCATCTGGAGGGCAAGGTGGTGGTGCAATCCGATGTGGAGCGCATGCGCAGCGGGCTGCTCGATTTGTATTTCACCCGCGGTAAGCCCGGGGCCGCGCCAGGAAAGGGAACAAACATCCCCGCCGGTGCGCAACAAATCGACCGCGCCGTGGGTACCGGCGGCGTCGTCGTGGAAGAGCAGACTCGCAGAGCCAGCGCCGAGCGCGCCGAATACACCGCAGCCGACGGGAAATTTGTCATGAGCGGAGGTAATCCCACGCTTTTCGATGGCTCGCAAGGCACCACCAAAGGCCGTCAATTGACCTTCTTTTTAGCGGATGATACGATCATCGTCGATTCAGAAAATGGCTCGCGAACCCTGACGAAACACCGAGTCGAGAAATGACGAGGTATGCTGAATCTCCAGGCTGTTGAGTTAAGCAAGTCGTATCGCGGCCGTAAGGTCGTCGATGATGTGGAGCTGGAGATCGGCCAGGGTGAAGTAGTGGGGCTGCTCGGCCCCAACGGCGCGGGAAAAACCACGACATTTTATATTATGGTCGGGCTGACCCGCCCCGATTCCGGCCGGGTGTTGCTTAACGGCGAGGAAATCACCGACCTGCCCATGTATTTACGGGCTCGCAGCGGCATTAGCTACCTTCCGCAGGAACCGTCCGTTTTTCGCCAGCTTACCAGCGAAGAAAATCTGCTCGCGGTGCTCGAGACCCTACCGCTTTCTCCCGAGCAGCAACGCGATCGGCTGGAAGAACTGCTGGTGCAGATGGGCTTGGAAACCGTGCGCACCAGTAAAGCGTATGTTTTGTCCGGCGGCGAGCGCCGGCGGCTGGAGATCGCCCGTTCGCTGACCCTTTCTCCCTCCTTCATTCTTTTGGATGAGCCCTTTTCCGGCATCGATCCTCTTACGGTTAAGGACTTGCAGGAAACCATTCGCGATTTGAGCCGCTCTGGCATTGGCATATTGATCACCGACCATAACGTGCGGGAAACACTCAACGTAACGGATCGCGCTTACATCGTGAATCATGGGAAAATAATGGCGCAGGGCACTCCGGAGCTCTTAAGCAGCGACGCGGAAGTGCGCCGCGTGTATCTGGGCGATCAATTTCGATTGAATTAAGGGCCAAGGGGCAAGGACCGATCGGCATGGCGTGGCAGGGACTAAAACTAAACCTTCGAGTGGCGCAGAAGCAGATTCTGACGCCCGGTTTGGTCCAGATGGTCAGCGTACTGGCGCTGAACCGCCTGGAACTGCGGGAAATGATCAATCAGGAGATGATCGCCAACCCGGTCCTCGAAGAACTCAGCGAAGAGCCCACTCAGACTGACAATTACAGCGACGAAAATTTTCTGAAGGCCGAAACGGAAAAAGTTCCGGAGAAACCGGAAGCCAATCCCTTCGACGAGTTCGATGTCGGCAGCTTCTTCAATCAATATCTCGACACCGGCGGTGACGGCGGACAATCTCAGGAACGTGAAATTTCCGAACGACCCTCGTTCGAAAAATTCCTATCCTCCGCCAGTGGACTCACAGACCATCTCAGCTGGCAACTGAGCGTGACCATTTGCTCCGAGGTCGTGAAAGAACTGGCCGAAAGCATTATCGGCAACCTCGATGAAAATGGCTATCTCACCGCGTCCATGGAAGAGCTTTCGCAGAGCGGAAAATACTCGCAGGACGATCTGGATGATGCCCTCGCGGTAGTCCAGGATTTCGATCCCATCGGTGTGGGCGCGCGGGATCTGCGCGAATGCCTGCTGCTGCAGATCAAGGCCTTCGATCCGCAGAACACGCTGGCGCAGCAAATCGTTTCCGATCATTTGAAGCAGGTGCAGTCGAACCAGTTAAAGGAAGTAGCACGCGCTCTCAACCGCCCGCTGGAAGTGGTGAAGCGCTCCCTGGAAGTCATACGCAAGCTCGATCCGCGGCCGGGCCTGCGCTATAACAAAACGGAGCCTCGGCTCGTCGAGCCGGACGTCTACTTCCGTAAAGTTGATGATCAGTGGGTGGCTTTCTTGAATGAAGACGACATGCCACAACTGCGCTTGAGCCCCACCTATCGGCGCTTGCTGGTGAAAGACGCTTCCGATCGCGACGTGCGCAATTATGTGAAAGAGCGCTTCACCGCTGCGATTCAACTGATGAAAAATATTGAGCAGCGCAAGCACACCATTTTGCGCGTGTGCCAGTCCATCATCGCGCGCCAAGGCGAATTTTTCGATCACGGCCAGGATGCCTTGAAGCCCATGATGATTAAAGAAGTGGCCGAGGAGGTGGGCGTGCATCCCTCCACCGTGAGCCGCGCCGTAGCGAGTAAATATGCGCATACGCCGCAAGGCGTCCTCGAACTGCGCTCGTTCTTCAGCGAATCCGTGAACGGGCCGGAGGGCGGCGGTATGTCGCTGCTCACACTGAAGCGCGTCGTGAAAAAAATGATCGAGGAAGAAGACGGGACGAAACCGCTGACCGACGATCAGATCGCCAAAAAACTTGACGACGCCGGCATCCATGTCACGCGCCGCACCGTCGCAAAATATCGTGAAGACATGCGCATCCCCAGTACGCACCAGCGCCGCGTGAAGAGTTAGGCCCGCCCTCGGTGAAACGGAAACGCCAGGCGACCAGGCATGAGGGGCGGCATCTCGTTGTTCTCACCGGCCTTTCCGGTTCCGGCAAAAGCACCGTACTCAAATCCTTCGAAGACATGGGTTTCTACTGTGTCGACAATCTGCCCGTCGAGTTGATGCCGGTCTTTGCGGAACTGCACTCCGCGGGTGATGGCGACTTCGCGCGCGCCGCGTTGATGGTGGACGCGCGGGAAGGCGCGCAACTGCACAAATTACCGGCCCTCCTGAAGCATCTGCGTAAGGATCATCCTATCACTCTGGTGTTCATCGAAGCGCACGACGACGCGCTGCTGCGCCGCTACAGCGAAACACGGCGCCCTCATCCTCTGGGTAAAGATTATTCCGTGCGGGAAAGTTTGCGGCATGAGCGCGACCTCATGGCTCCCATCCGCAAGCTCGCCGACGTGGTCATCGATACCACGCAATTTAATGTGCATGAGTTGCGGCACTTCGTCACCGAGCGCTTCAAAAGTCCCGACAAACGCCCACTGATGGTCTCGGTCGTCAGCTTTGGCTACCGCTACGGAGTGCCCACCGACGCCGACCTAGTTTTTGATGTGCGCTTTCTACCTAACCCTCATTTCGTTCCCGGTCTCCGTGAATTCACTGGCAAGGATGCCAAGGTGCGCCGCTACATTCGTTCCTTCCCGCAAACCGGAGAATTTCTGCGGCGCATCGAGAGTCTCTTGACCTATCTGATTCCGCACTACATTCGCGAAGGCAAGAGCTACCTGACCATCGCGTTCGGTTGCACCGGCGGCCGGCATCGCTCGGTGATGATGTCTGAGTCCGTCAAGAAACATCTGGGCCAGCAGGGTTTGACCGCCAAAGTGGTTCACCGCGATATCGAGAAATAGTTTGCGCCTGAGGATTCGCGGCGGTGGTGACGACGCGTTTGCGGGGTGCCGCAAACTTGACAGGCCCGCGAGCCGCGAATAGCGTACCAAGTGAATCGTTCGGGGAGTTGCCAGCGTGGCATCGCTGTTTTCACCACAATTGAAGCGCCTTTTGGCCTACGTGCGGCCGTATTCGTTGCGGTTGATCGTGGGCATTTTGCTGCTTGCGTTTGTAGCGCTTGCCGAAGGCGGCGTGGCGTTGATGGTGGCTCCTGCCGTCGATCGGGTTCTCAATCCCGCCGCGGTGGGCTCGAAGTTGGCCCTTGTAAAATTACCGTGGTCGGGTCGCACCATTTACCTCAACGAATTTTTTCCGCCGCGTATCCACAATGTCTGGACTGTTTTCGCCATCACCCTGTTGATCCTCTACTTTTCCAAGGCTGTCGCCGAATATCTGGGCACCACGGAAATTCAATACGTGGGACAGGCAGCCGTCACCGATCTTCGTAACCAGGTGTACGCCCGGCTGATTCGCCAGCCGATGGGATTCTTCCAGCACAACTCCACCGGCCGCCTGAACTCCACAGTCATCAACGATGTAGAGCGCACCCGCATCGCGCTCAGCGAATATCTCGCCGACCTCTTTCAAAAAGGTTTTACCTTTTCGGTCTTTGTCGCGGTATTGCTCGTGGTGAATTGGAAAATGGCGCTGGGCTCGGCGGTGTTGCTGCCATTGGTTATTCTGCCCGTCAGCAAATTCGGCCGGAAGATTCGACGCTCCGCGGAAAATAGTCAGAATCGCCTCGGCGATTTGAGCCAGATTTTGCAGGAAACCGTCAGCGGCAACCGAGTGGTGAAGGCTTTCGGCATGGAGCAGTTCGAGATTCGTAAATTCCGAGCCGCCTCCAAAAGATTACTGCGCGAGAACATGCGCTGGGTGCGCGCCGCGGTGATCACTTCTCCGTTGATGGATCTTCTCGGCGCGGTGGTCATTCCGCTGCTTCTCCTCTACGCGCGCGGCCAGATTCAACACCAGATTATGACCACCGGCCAGTTTTTTACCTTCATCTACGCCATGTTCAACGCCTACATGCCGCTCAAACGCATGGGCAATGTCTATCAGCAGTTCCAGGCGGCGCAGGGAGCCAGCACGCAGGTCTTCGCCTACCTCGATCTGCCCCAGGAAACTCTCGAACAGACTGGCGCTAAAATTCTCCCGGCGTTCTCGCGCGAGATCGAATTTGAGAGGGTCAGTTTCAGCTATGACGCGAACTCGCCGCTAGTGCTACAAAATGTCTCGCTTCGCGCGCGCAAGGGCGAAGTGATCGCCTTCGTTGGCACCAGCGGCGCCGGCAAAACCACGCTCGTAAATCTTCTTCCACGCTTTCACGACGTGACTTCCGGTGCGATTCGCGTCGACGGAACGGACATTCGCGAAGTGACCATTCGGTCGCTGCGCGATCAGATCGCCATGGTCGCGCAGGAAAATATTCTGTTTTACGATTCGGTGTGGAACAACATTTGTTACGGATTAACCGGCGTGGCCAAAGAGCGCGTAGTCGCCGCGGCCCAGGCCGCTCTGGCCCATGATTTCATCAACGAGTTGCCCAAAGGTTACGACACCATGGTGGGCGAACGCGGCACCCGGCTCAGCGGCGGCCAGCGCCAACGGATCGCCATCGCGCGCGCCATTCTGAAGGATTCTCCAATACTGATTCTCGACGAAGCTACCTCCGAACTCGACGCCGAATCGGAAATGTTCGTGCAAAAGGCGCTGGCCAATCTCATGACCGGCCGCACCACCTTCGTCATCGCTCATCGGCTTGCCACCATTCGCCGCGCCGACAAAATCATGGTCCTAGAAGACGGCCAGATTCGAGAAACTGGCACGCACACGGAGTTGATCGCTCGTGGCGGAACCTACGCGCGCTTACACGACATTCAATTTGCCGACGACGACATTCTCACGCCCGGCAGGAACGCGTCCGAAATTTCCGTCAAGCCGCAAACCTTATGAGCCAAACCTCTGCAGCGATCCGCAAACCCGAATGCCTCTCCATGACCGGTTACGCGCAAGCTCGCGCGGAAACTCCCGATCTGGCGCTGCGCGTCAGCATCAAAAGCGTAAACCATCGTTTCCTCGATCTGAAAATGCGCTTGCAGGAGGGACTCGAACAATTCGAACCGCGCTTGCGCCAGCTCGTCCGCGAGCGGATTCATCGCGGCCACGTGGAGTTGCAGGTCGCCGCCGAACCGCGTTCCGCCGCGACCGTTCAGGTGAATCAGGATTTGGTGAAAGCCTATTTGCGTGCCGCGGAAGCGTTGCGCCAGGAAACCCGCGCGGCCGCCGACGTTGATGTCGTCGCGCTGTTGCGCTTGCCGGGTGTGATTTCGGGATTGGGTGTAGCCGCGCCGCAAACCGAAGAGAGTCAGGAACAGTTGGCCCGCGCGCTGGAAGACTGCTTGCGCGAAGCGCTAACGAAGTTGGACGACATGCGCCGCGCCGAGGGCGCGCATCTGGTCGAAGAACTGCAGGGACGTCTCACCAAGATCGAAGCTGAGGCGGACCAGGTGCGGGTCCTGGCCGAAACGTTGCGTCCGGCGTTCGCCAAGCGCCTGGATGTGCGGCTCAAAGAATTGTTGAGCGGCGCTTCTCTCGATCCCGCTCGTCTCGCGCAAGAGTCCGCATTGCTCGCGGAGCGCAGCGACATCAGCGAAGAATTGCAACGCCTGCAAAGTCACCTCGCGCAATTTTCAAATCTGGTGCGCGGCGCCGGCGAGATCGGCAAGAAGCTCGACTTCCTTCTTCAGGAAATGCACCGCGAAGCCAACACCTTGCTCTCCAAGACGCCCGGTGTGGATAGCGAAGCGCTGGCTATCACCGGGCTGGCGCTTGAAATCAAAGCGGATATCGAAAAATTGCGCGAACAGGTACAAAACATCGAATGAGCGCGCCCGGAATCTTGCCTCCGCTGGTCATTATTATTTCCGGACCTTCCGGCTCCGGGAAATCTACCCTGGTGCAGAAAGTTCTGGAAATGCCCGGCACCATGCCTTCCATCTCATGTACTACCCGGGGACGTCGCGCGACCGAGGCCAGCGGGAAGTGCTATGATTTTGTCACGGACGCGGAATTTGACGCGATGATCGGCCGCGGCGAATTTCTCGAGTATGCCCGCGTATTTGGCAGGCATTCCTACGGGACGCCCAAAAAATGGCTGGAGGAATCGCGCAAGTCCGGCCGGGATCTGGTGCTGGAGATCGACGTCCAGGGCGCGTCGCAGGTAAAGCAGTTGCTCCCGGAATCGGTGGCCATATTCATATTGCCGCCTTCGCGCGAGGAACTGGAGCGCCGCTTGCGCTCGCGGGGCCAGAACTCGGATGATGATATTGCGCGGCGGCTGGAAAAAGCCCGCGATGAGATTGCTGAGTTTGGGAAGTATTACGATTTTTGCGTTGTGAACGAAGATGTGGAGCGCGCGGGACGGGAAGTGCAGGCCATTGTGACGGCGTTGCGTTGCAGCAAGGCGCGGCGTCAGGATCGGGTACAACAACTTCTGGCATCGTTTGGGGGTAACGTTGGGGGGAAAGACTGAAATGACTGTGCTGACAAAAGCTCCGGAGAGCCAGTTCGCTTACGTGGTGCTGGCAGCGAGACGAGCCAGGCAGATCATGGCTGGCGCGCCGCCGCTGCTCGAAAATCCGAGAACGCAAAAGGCTACGCGTATCGCGGTGGACGAACTGAATCACAGTTTGCTCGAATACGATTTCGTCGAGCCTGATTCCATCGACGAAGATAAGGACGGCAACAAGCGCCGCAAGTAGCCGCGCTACCGCTACGCCATGCGCATCACCCTGGGTGTAACCGGAGGAGTCGCCGCCTATAAGGCCGCGGAGGTGGTGCGCCTGTTGCAGCAGGATGGATTCAGCGTGGAAGTGGTCATGACTCGCGGCGCGCGTGAATTTATCACGCCTCTAACGTTCGCCGCGCTTACCGGACAAAAAGTAATCACCGATCTATTCGGCGATTCCGCGAGCGAAGCCAATCTGGAAAGCGCCATCGAACATATCGCCGTGGCGCAGCGCACCGATTTGCTTCTGGTCGTTCCCGCCACCGCCGATATCCTTGCGAAATTTGCGCGCGGCATTGCGGACGATTTTCTGAGCACGCTGTATCTAGCGACCACCGCTCCGGTCATCGTCGCTCCGGCTATGAACGTGATTATGTGGAATCATCCCGCCACGCGCGGGAATATTCAGACGCTGCGCGAACGCGCGGTGCACGTGATCGAGCCCGACGAGGGCTATCTGGCGTGCGGCATGGTGGGCGCGGGGCGGCTCGCCGGGCACGAAGAAATTCTCGCGGCGGTAAAAGCCGTGCTGCATACCCAGCAGGATTTGGCGGGCGAAACGATTCTGGTCACCGCATGTC
>DATCOK010000303.1:0-3725 GCA_036564765.1 Candidatus Acidiferrum sp.
CCGGACTACTCTGCTGTGAACTGCTCCGGCTTCATCGGCGACAAGGTCCCCGACGACCTGCGGGTGATCTCCGGTGAGCAATCCAACGTTAAAGTTATCTTCAGCACCAACGACTACATCTACATTAATCGCGGGCGCGACAAAGGCGTTCAGGTAGGCGATCGCTTTTCCGTGGTACGCCCCGAAAAAGATCCCGTCAAGGTTCCCTGGTTCAAGTGGCAGACCAAATTGCTGAAGGCCATGGGCGAGCAGTATGTGGACCTTGGTCAGGTACGCGTAGTAAACGTGCAAGCCAATGTTTCCGTCGCGCAGGTCGGCTTCACCTGCGATTACATGCAGCGCGGCGATATTCTACGCCCCTATGTGGAGCGGCCCACTCCCACATATAAAGACGCCTCGACCTTTGATCGCTTTGCCCCTGTCAACGGCAAGCATGTCGCAATGGTCGTGGAAGGGGGAACTATCGGGCAAGCCAGCGGCCGCAACACCGCCGTCTATGTGAATCTGGGCACCAGTCAGGGCGTGCATATTGGCGATTACTACCGCATCTTCCGCTACCAGGGCTCTATGGCCGAAACCGTGCGGCAAACCAAGGGCTACGCCTACCAACTTTATGGCTTTGGAAGCGCTCCCGAAAAATATGAGTGGAAGGATTTACCGCGGGAAGTTATCGGCGAAGGCATCGTCATCAATGCGGGCCCCAACGCTTCCACCATGCTCATCACCTACAGTTCGCTGGAAGTTTTTTCTGGGGATTACGTGGAAGTTGAATAGTCGTTCAACCAAATCGGGACTTGGTGGGTCATTGTCCGCTTCAATTGGATTGGTCGTTTAACTACGCTCGATCAAATTTGGTTGATCGTTCAACTAAGCGGAAGTTTGACCGGCCGCTCAAATCACAAAAGATCGAGCCCGCCGCTTCCCGCAGCGGGCTTTTTTCTTTCCCGGCGTCGCAGCCCATCGGCGACACCGACTTACCCTTCGGATGCGGCGCGGCTAAACCAATCGTGATCTGCAAAAATGTCGCAAGTGAAGGCATGGAGGTGCGTTGCTGGCAACTTCCACGCCCCGCGCGGCAAACCGGACTTGCGGCAGGTTTCCTCCAGGAACTGCTCCCGCGTCAAATGATGCTCGACGGCTACCTGTGGCAATAGCAGGCCACGATGATTAGCGTCCGAAATCACCAACCCATGCCTGCCAATCTCGATCTCCTCGGGCTGTATCTGGAAAAGCGGCGAGAGCACCGAAATTTCTATCTGTAGATCGCCGATCTCGTCGGCCGTCACCGGCGGGAAACGCGGGTCGTGCAGCGCGGCGCTGGCCGCGCAGCGCACCACGGCGTCGGCCAACGCCTCGTTCGTTTCCGTGGTGCCAATGCAGCCCCGCAGTTCGCCTTGCTTGTGCAACGTGACAAAGGCTCCGTGCGGCTGGCCTAAAATTCCATTGTGGGGAATATTCTCCGGGAGTTCGCGGCGCGTCACCGCCTCGACGATGGCGCGACGCGCCAGTTCCAGCAATTTCTTGCGGTCGTCTTCAGAGAGGTACAGCATCCTGTGACTTCTTGCGCCCTTCGAGCATGCTCAGCCGGCGCCGCTGCTTGATGCGATCGTCTACATGTCCCCAGAAACGCAGAAAATATTGCGCCGCAGACGTCAATGCGCTGACCACCACCAGCCAGAGCAACAGCAGTGCCAGCGGCTTCAGGGAAGGATGCCTGGCCCCGGCAATCAGAACCGCGACGGCGCACACCTGCAAAACCATCTTGGTTTTTCCCAGCACGGAAGCTTCGATGGTAAATCCTTCCGCCTGTGCGATATTTCGCAAACCCAAAACGGTGAACTCGCGCCCGATGATGATCACTACCATCCACGCCGGCACGAGTTGCATGTCCACCAGCGAAATAAACGCCGCAGAAATCAGCAACTTGTCCGCGATGGGATCCAGCAAAATTCCCAGCGTCGTGACCTGCAGCCGCCGGCGCGCCACGTAGCCGTCGGCCCAGTCGGTGGCCGCTGCCAAAAGCAGAATGAGCACTCCCCAAAATTCAAAATGCATCGGGAAGTGCCACAACTCGATGTTAGGACTACGCGTTAGAAGGATGACAATCAGGACCGGGACGAAAAAAATCCGTAACAACGTCAATGAGTTGGGAAGATTCATACGTGCATACGGGTTGTTGACGACGGCCCGGCAGTCGGGCCCCCGCGGTTTCACTATAGTCCGGCACCCCGCGGGCGTCAACGGCTCGCATTGCCAAGTTAGGTACCCTAGTGTCAATCGTTTACAAGCATCGAAAAAATCGATGGAGCTGTACTCATTCGTAACGAGAGCGGGGCAAATCTGTGCAAATGTTCGATTTACGGGTGAATTGCGGTTTCGGCGGAGTTTCGGCTACAGATCGCGAACGTCCTTGCAACTATCTGATACACAATGGCTTATTTACTGTGTCACGATTTATGACGAGGTGTGCCGAAAACTTCCCTTGCCTGCCACAAAAGTGGGGGGAAGTTTCCCACAAAATTTTCCACAAGCCCAAAAAGAGCGATTTGTGCGGAATTTCGTGAACTATTCAAGAACTCACGGTCCAACGGCTCCGTGTTCAGGTGTTTACCGCGCAGTTACCAGCATTTCTCATTCTCGGTGCTCAAATCGCGCTCGGACCGCGCAGCAAGCGAACCGGCAGGAAAAGAATCGCCGAAAGCAGCGCGAAAACTCCGTGGACCGCGATGCCCACGATGCGAAACGGCAAGGTGATGAGCCACACAAATGGAAATAACACCAGCGCCATCAACGCCAGCGGCCAACACAAGATAAAAAGTATGCACCACAGGAAGAACGCAGCCATGGTCCACCTCCATTGAGTACTACGTTAGTGCCAGCTTGGAAGTTCCCTCGACTACGAAGTCGTTCAGTCTGAGCCGCCGCGCTATGGACACCGGAACCTCGGCATCCAGCAGCATATCTTCTTCCTCCACCTCAGAGCGCTGCACGCGCCCGAGCGCGTGGATGAGAGCCAGCGTACGCCCTTGCGCCAACGGAATGCGCAGCGAGAGCGATACCAGGGGGTCGGTAGGCAAGGCCACATCGATGCGCCGCAGCAGTTCGTCAATGCCTTCACCGGTCAACGCCGACACCAGCACCGGCCCGTCGTTCTTTTTAGGTCGGCCGTTTCCGTTCATCGCGGCGCATTGCTCGGGCGTCAACTGGTCCACTTTATTCAGCACGCGCAGGATGGGGCGGTCGGCTACGTGCAGTTCTTCGAGGATTTTCTGCACTTCATCGTCCAGCTCATCATGATGCGGATTCGAAATATCGCTGACATGCAGAATCAACGCCGCTTCCTGAACCTCTTCGAGCGTGGCGCGAAAGGCGGTCAGCAAACTCTTCGGCAGGTCGCGAATGAATCCTACAGTATCGGAGATCAGCACGCGGCGGTTGGAAGGCAGGCGCACCGCGCGGATCGTGGGGTCAAGGGTGGCGAACATGCGCGATGAGACCAGCACTTCCGCGCGGCTCAAAGCGTTGAACAGCGTCGATTTGCCGGCATTGGTGTAGCCGACCAGTGCGATGGTGCCCAGCGGCACGGCGTTGCGCGCTTCGCGCCGCAGGGCGCGCTGCTTGCGCAGATCATCGATGCTCGATTCGATCTTGCTGACCCGGTCGCGAATGCGCCGGCGGTCGGTCTCCAGCTTTTTTTCTCCCGGGCCACGCACGCCGATGCGCCC
>DATCOK010000304.1:0-4392 GCA_036564765.1 Candidatus Acidiferrum sp.
AGGCCGGCGGGGAAACCCATGTCATCGACGACGCGGTTCCATTTTCCCTGGGCGTCGAGGGCTTCGACGTAGGGCGCGATGACTTTGATACCGGCCTGATCTGCGGCATACATCGAAGTCGCGGTGAAGTAGTCGGTATAGCCATCCATGATCAGACGCAGCGGCTTGGTGGAATCCCATTCCCCGAGGTCCAGCTCGAGCCAGTGGAGCTTGGCGAAGCCCACAAAGGGAACGGAATCGAAATCGGTTACATATTTGCGGTCGCGTTTCGAAATGAGTGAAAGAACATTGTTGCCGCGATCGTCCCAGGCGTTGAGGGGCGGATGCGCGTTGCGGCTGGCGATGACGCGAAATTCGGGAAAGGGCGGAGCGCTGACGAAACGCTCATTGGGATTCACTTCGTACGAAGCGGGATGATCGATGGCCAGCAGGCGGACCTGATCGAGATACACGGTCTCTTCCATGGGTTCGAGGAAGCGGAAACTGAGCAGGCCATTTAGCGGACGCACACTGCGCGCGGCGACTTTCAGATATTCGTCAGGATCGGGAACGTCGCGTTCCCCGGGCGCGATCCAGTGACCAACGACGCCGGGACCGATCATGTCAGCGATGAATTCGTATTCGCGGCCATTCCAGGAAAAAAGAACCGGGCAGGAGCTGCCGCGGCGATCGAGCTCCGCGAGGAGATGGAATTTTTTAGCGGCCAGATTGATTTCATCCTGCGGGACTCCGGTGGGCCAGAGCAGGCGAACGACTTCGACATTTTTTTCCGGTCCGAGCCCAGCGAGGACCGAGTTGGAATTCTGGCCGAGATAGCCGGAGGCGCCGGCGACTTCCCACTTCTGATAGAGCGCGCCCGCGTAGATTTCGACTTTGGTGCCGATGCCGTTTTTGTTGTCGCTGAGCGATTTCAGGTCGACGTGTATCCAGTTGTTTTGCGCGGCGCCTTCGCCACGAAGAATGAGCGGAGCGCCGCCGAGTTGGGTGACGACGATGTCGGCTTCTCCGTTGCCGCGGGTGTCGGCGATAGCGATGGCGCGCGGCTGATTTAGTTTGACGGCATCGAGATGCGCGTCTTTGGTGGCCTCGGCCCAGCCCTGCGTGCCGAGGTTGCGCAGCAGGCGTAGTTCGCCGCCCTGGGCAGTTTCGCCGGCCGCGATAATGTCGACCCAGCCGTCGTTGTCGAAGTCGATGGACGAGATTCCCCAGCCGCGCTGCCAGCCAAAATCGGGAAGCTTGACCCGTTCGAGTCTTTTGCCGTTGATGTTGCGCCACAGGCTGATGCCGGGCGCGCCGGCATGGGTGAAAGCCAGGTCCATCCAGCCGTCTTTGTCGAAATCGAGGGCGATGACGCCTACAGCCGGTGGAAGATTTTCTTTTTTGAAATCGATGGCGGGAAGCGGGGTGAATTTTCCTTCCCGCGGATTGAGATAGATGGATGCGCCTTCCGGGCCGCCGGCAAAAACAAAATCGATGGCGCGATCGTTGTTGAAATCGGTGGTGACCAAACCCGCGCCGGTGGCGGGAATGCCGAGAGCGGTGTCGGCGGAAATGTCGGTGAAAGTGCTATTGCCATTGTTGCGCCAGAGAATGTTGTGCGGCGAACCGGAGGAATCGGCGGCGTTGGTGATGTACAAGTCGAGGTCGCCGTCGTGGTCGTAATCAACGAAGGTCAGACCAACGCAGCCCTTTTCGCGGCGAAGGCCGACTTTTTCACTGACTTCTTCGAACTTACCGTCGCCCTGATTATGTAGAAGGTGCACGCCATCGGCGAGACAAACGGCGAGGTCGGTGTGCCCGTCGTTGTCGAAATCGCCGGCAGCGCAGCCCAGGCCGCTGCCAGAAAGCTTTATTCCGGCCTGTTGCGTGACGTCTTCAAAATGGCCGGCACCGGTATTGTGGAGCAGGTGGCTTGCGCCGTCCGCGGCGCTGCTGACGAGAAAGAGATCAGGTTTGCCGTCGCCGTCGTAGTCGAAAAAACATGCGCCGGTGCTGGGGCCGATGGCCGAAGGAGACTTTGCGCCGCCGTTCAGGAGCGCAGCGAAATTTTGCGCGGAGAAATGCACCGGGATGGCCGGCGGAACGGCGAGGGCGGGATTGGTAACGAGTTCGGCGAGCGAGAGGCGGCCCTGATCGCCGTAGCCGGTACCGAAGGGCGCGCCGAGATGATTGGCGGTGATGTTTTGAAATTTCGCAAGGTGCTCGCGGGCGGAAGCGGAGTCGCCTTTGCGCTGGTAGGCGCGGGCGATGCCGAATTCGGAAGAGGCGTGGTAGGGGAAAAGCGCGAGTCCCTTCAGATAGGCGGCAATGGCTTCGTCGTATTTTTGCAACTGAGAATTCAGATAGCCGACGAAATAGTAAGCGTCGGCTTCGTCAGGCAGAATTTGCGTGACATGCTCGAAGGCGGCGACGCCGGGAGCGGGATCGGCGAGATCCTTATAGGAGAGGCCGAGGTTGTACCAGACGTAGGGATCTTTGGGTAATTCCTTAGCGGCCTGGATAAGGACGTCGCGGGCGGCTTCGGCTTTTTGTTGATTGAGGAGGGAGATGCCGAGATTGAGGCGAGCGACCGAGAATTTAGGGTCGGCTTCGAGGGCTTGCTCAAAATACTTCTGAGCGTCAGCGGGGCGCTGTTGATTGAGATGAGCAACGCCGAGAGTGTTGAGACGCAGCGCTTTGGAAGATTCGCTGGAGATGGCGGTGGTGGAAGTGGACGTTGCCTGGCCCTGCGATTGTTTCTGTTGGGCAGAGCGCAGCGGCAGCAGAATCGCGGAAAGCAGCAGCGCGCACGCGAGTGCGGGGAGGGCGGCTCGAAACACGATGCGCATGTAGAAGATGAACCTGCCTGTGAAGCGTCCAAGATGGAGAGGCGAACTTGGCACTAAGATTCTGTGGGGTAGGGCCGGCGTGGTCAACCGTTTTGTGAATCACAGCACGGTTGTTTTGACTCGTGGTTGAAGAATCGAGAGTTTCTCTCGCATGGGGCTAAATGGATTCGATTGATTTCTCAGGCATCGCGGAATTGGCTGAAAATATTCGCAGCAAGATAATTTCTCCCGTGGACGTTGTGGATGCGCATCTCCAGCGCATCGAAAATCTGCAGGGAAAATTAAATGCGTTTGTGCACATCGATGCGGATGGCGCGCGTGCGCGTGCAAAAGAAGCGCAGGCGGCGGTTTCGCGCGGAGAGGCGCTGGGTGCACTGCACGGGGTGCCGGTGACGGTGAAAAGTTGCATCGATGTAGCGGGATGGGCGTGCCCGGCGGGTTCGCGGCTGCGGAAGAATTATGTGGCGCGGGAAGACGCGGTGCTGGTGGCGCGACTGAAGGCGGCAGGAGCGATTTTGCTAGGGAGCACGAACACGCCGGAATTTTTGATGGCGTATGAAACGGACAATGCGTTGTCGGGCGCGACGAGCAATCCCTGGAATGTGGCGTATTCGGCGGGAGGATCGAGCGGAGGCGAAGCGGCGGCGATTGCGGCGGGATGTTCGATGGGCGGAATCGGCAGCGATGGCGGCGGGTCGGTGCGCGTGCCGGCGCATTTTTGCGGGATCAGCGCGCTGAAGCCGACGCCGGGGCGTGTGCCGGGGACGGGGCATTTTCCGCGAGGAGCTGGGGCGTTTGCGTGGCTCGGGGTGGTGGGGCCGATGGCGAGGACGGTTGCGGATGTGCGCGCATTGTTTGACACGGTGAAGGGACTGGACGCCGACGATGCATTGTCGTCGCCGATCACGGAGAAGAAGATTCTGCCGGCGGAGCTGGCGGGATTGCGCGTGGGGATACTCGAATCCGAGGCGCTGGGAAATGTTTCCGCGGAGACGAGAGTGGCGGTGCAACGGGCGGCGAGTCTGCTTGAGGCGCGGCATTTCGTCGTGGCGCCCTGGCGGATTCAGGGATTGGCGGAAGCGTTGGATTTATGGTGGTTTTTCTTCGGGCCGATGGTCGCGCATTTATACGGCGAGGTGGTTGCCGTGCAGGAGACGGAGCTGAGCCCGATGTTCCGCGAATATATGAACGTGGCGAGGCTCGCGGTTGCGCCGACATTGGATAAATTCATGGGTGCGTGCGTGGAGCGCGATAATGTGCGCGCGAAAATCTTGCACCAGATGAAAGATGTTCCGATTCTGTTGTCGCCGGTGTGCGCGGGGCCGGCGTTTCGGCATGGCGAAGGAAATTGGCAGCCGGGCAGCGGGTATCGGGAAACCATGCGGCACTCGCAGTGGCTGAACCTTGCAGGGTTTCCGGGGGCAGTAGTGCCGATGGCGCTTTCGACTGAGGGATTGCCGCTCAGGGTGCAGGTTATCGGGCGGCCGAATGAGGAGGATTGGTGTTAGCGGTCGCAGAAGTGCTGGAGACGGCGCGTGGGCGGTGGCAAGCGCCGCCAATTTCC
>DATCOK010000305.1:0-2207 GCA_036564765.1 Candidatus Acidiferrum sp.
GTGTACGGCACCGTCGCGCCTTTTCGCTGCACAAGCGGGTTGGTTGCCACAAGCTGATCGTAAAGCTTCAATTTCTCACTGTATTCTTCGCGCGATGTATGGGTCATAGATTATGTCAGCCGGCCTAACGAGAGCAAGATCAGCCACCGCTCTCCGCGGCGAGTCTGCGACTGGCGAGGGCGCGCGTGGCGGCGGAAATGAGGTTCGAGTCATGGAAAGCTTGAGCATACGTCGGTTAGTGCCTGGTTGGGCCGTCGAGCACGAAGTCTCGACACAACATCAATGAGCGCGCCGGGTGCCAGTAAGCAGACAGATAGCGAAGGTTACCGCAAAGTTAAGCGCGAGCGCGACGAAACCCGCGTTCAATCCCAGGAAAGGGTCGCGTCCGGTGAGAACGAGAAAGACGACCGTGGCAATGCCGACGACGAGTCCCCAGAAAACGCCATCACGGTTGGCGCGGCCCCAGAAAAGCCCGAGCACGATGCCGGGGAAAAACTGCGTCACACCGGCATAGCCGAGTAAGAGCAAAGTGACGATGGTGCTGGAGCTCTTGAGCGCGAAAAGCAGTGCTACCGCCATGAGCACAATTGCCATGCGCCGGGCCAGTCGGGCGACCTGCGCTTCATTCATCTCACGCGCGCAGAGCGGCCGGTAAAGGTTCTTGGCGAAGAGAGTGGCCGCCGTCAGGGTGAGAATGGCGGAGGGAACCATCGCAGTGAGCGCGCCCGCTCCGCCCACGACTCCGAGGAACCATGGCGGAAAAGTTTTCCGCACCACGGTGAGGAGCGAAAGATCTCCGTTGGCGAGGCCGGGAATAATTCGCAGGGCCGCGAACCCGGTGAAAAAGATGAACGGCACCGCCAAGCTATAGAGCGGCATGACGACGGCATTTCGACGCAACGTGTCACCACTCTTTGCGGTGAAGCTGCTGCCGAAAGCCTGCGGCCACGCATAAAACCCGAGCGAAGTCAGGATGACAGTAGAGATATACCAGGCGTGCCCCAACTGCTTCGAGGCGCCCGGCATCGTGAAGTGCGCCGGGTCGGCATGGATCAGTGTGCTAAACATCGGACCGATCCCGCCGAACCATCGATAAGGCACAAACACCCCAATCGCGACCGCGGCAAAAAGGAGCAGGAAATCCTTCAGCACGCTCACCCAGGCCACCGCTCGCACTCCACTTACGAAGACAAAGCTCGCAACCAGGGCCGCCGCGATCATCATCGCCATCGAGTGCGTGATGCGATCGAAGCTGGCCACTTGCACGATGATTCCCATTCCCACGAGCTGCAATTGCAGGTAAGGAATGATCGACACCACCCCAATCAGCGCCACCAGCACCGCGAGCGACTCGCCGCCGAAACAGTGTTTAAAAAAATCCGGCTGCGTCTGGAGACCATGGGCGCGCGCCACCTCCCAGATCGGCGGCAGGATGTAAAACGAAACCACATAGGCCAGCATCGGGTAGGCGAGGATATAGAGCGCCGGACCGCCTCGCGAATAAGCCCAGCCGCTCGCGCCGAGAAAGGTAAACGTGGTGTAGGTCTCACCGGCCATTAACAACCAGACCAGCACCAGCCCGAAGCCCCTGCCACCCACCGTCCACTGCTCGAGATCCATCTTGCGGCGCGCCCCGGCCAGGAAGCCGATGAACGAGCCCACACCCACAATGCCAAGAATGATCAGGAGCGCCGTGGCGGAGGGACTCATAGAGATTCCGCCCTTGTCTTATTCTTATTCGGCGAGGATTTCCGCTCCACGCACATGTAAGCGCCCCACATGCACACCGGCGTCAGCACGATCCACGCAATCAGCCAAAACAAATTAAACGGTAATCCTACAACGATGGGGTAGACGCGATCCCAGAGCGAAACGGTAAAGCAAATCGCCACAAACGGAATCAATCCCAAGAGCAACGCTCCCCAGCTTGGCTTTCGCACACTGGCCGCCAGTTGGTTCGGGCTCCCAGCGGCCTGTCCGGCATCGCTTCGCAGTTCGCGCGGATTTACTTGGTGCTGGTCCACGAATTCCTTAAGCGTCCTCGGAGAGCAAACTACCCATTTCGCAAGTGAGTTAGGCTCATTCCAAGGCGTCCCAACGCGCCGACCATAATGGCAGCGCGCACATCAAACTCTATGCTAAATCCAGAAAACATCGCGATGTCGGCCTAACGAGACATAAGATCAGCGACTGCGAGACCTGAAAAG
>DATCOK010000306.1:0-1943 GCA_036564765.1 Candidatus Acidiferrum sp.
ACGTCCAATTTGGGTAGGTCGAAACGGACGAGAGCTTCACTGGATCACCGCGATCGACAACGGCAGAGCAGGAGCAGGCGGCACTAAAAGTGGGTCCGCAACTCGCGAAACGCCGGCAATATAACCAGTTTGCCCGCGCCCGCCACCACCGGTTCATGCTCCAGTTGCCAGGTGTCCTGGTGCGGAATGTACACCGCGTTCAAACCAATTTTCATCGCCGGATTGATGTCGCTGCGCGGGCTGTTGCCGATCATCCATCCGTGGGACTTTACAATTTTGTGCTTGTGCACCAGCGTGCCGTAAGTGTCGTGGTCTTTTTCCGGCACGATCTCGATAAATTCAAAAAATCCCTGCAATCCGGAGCGCTCCACTTTGGCCGCTTGCTCCGCCGCTTCGCCTTTGGTGAACAAAATCAGTCGGTGCCGATCCGCCAGATATGCCAGCGTTTCCGGCACGCCATCGAGAATTTTCGGCGGCGTGCGCTCCAGTTCGCCTACGCGTTCCTTGATGGTTGCTACCGTCTCTTTGCAAGCCATCTGCTCCGCAAGTTTCAAATAGGTCTCTTCCAGCGAGCGGCCGAAGCAACGCACACCGTAACCGTATTGCCGGATGTTGGTGCGCTCCGTTTCATTGAGTATGTGCCGGATGTATGCGCGGGTGTAGCCGCAGGATTCCACCAGCGTGATGAAATCCTCGATCAGCTTCTCGAAAAATACGTTGTTCTCCCACAGCGTGTCGTCGGCGTCGATCAAGAGCGTATTGCGTCGCATGTCCTAAGTTTGGCCCTCCGTTACGAGGCTTTGCGCTGCCCCGCCGCCAGTTTTTCGAGCACGCTGCGGGCGGTTTTTTGCAGTTCGCCGAAGCGCGTCAGATAAGTCTGAAACTCCTGATTCAGCGCCTGCGCTTCGTTGGGTCCGAGCTGCGTGCGCAGAATCATGTCTCGCAGTTTAACTGGATGTGGCAGCAACGCATCCTCCTGCAATTCTTCCAGCGCCTGCTTGGCGTCGTAGTGGTACATACCCGCCTCCCGAAATACGCTTGAGCTCATTGTACTCGCAACGCATTTCCCTGGTGAATTTACGGCGGGCTAAAATGGAAGAAGTTCGGGCTGTGAACGTGCGGTCGGTGGATGGCTTCTTTGGAAAGCGGAACTTTGAAGTCTGGCAGCTGGAGGCGAAACCTGTCAGGCCGCGGCGGTGCAGGGAATGAACTCGTAGCGTTCGATCATCGCGGCAATTCCCAGCTTTCCATTTTCTCCGGGATCCACGCGCACGACTTTTCCACGACAGCGAATCTTGACATCGCTAGACTTTAGCAAATCCTTCGGCAGGGTAATCACAAATGCGATCTCTCGCCCGGCTTCAAATTCCTCGCCGGCAAAAAAATAGAGCCCGCGATAACTGACATCACGCATGTCCACAAACAGTTCGTCGCCCGCATGTTCCCAGGGCAAGATACTTAACGGCAAATTCATGGTAAATCGGCGAGCTTCCCGGCGATCAGCGGCGTTTTCCATAAAGCTCCCCCAGCTCAGTGGAACGCAGCAAAACTAACACCGCGCATCGCAAATCGCAACGTAAAACGGGCTTTTTCTCTCTGCCTCGCCCTACACAAAACCCTGTAACAACTCGTACTACGCAAGTACTAAGCTAACCAGTTCATGCAACACACTTCATTCACGAGCCCTCTCACAATACCGGGGCTCGGATGTCGATGTTGCGGTGGCACGGTTGTAAGTGGCCGAGCGAGATGCTCTCTCGTTCACGCCCTCGAAGATTACAAACAACTAACAGCGTCGCGGCCGTGACAATCCATTCCCATTACGGTTTAATTTATTTGCCGAACAAAAATGACGCACCATCACGACTCTAAAAAGTTCTTTCTTTCCGGCCCGGTCGGACGTCTGGAAGCAATTCTGTGGACGCCACGCTTGCCCACTCCCC
>DATCOK010000307.1:0-4019 GCA_036564765.1 Candidatus Acidiferrum sp.
GAGTTCAACCGCACCAAGCCGGACATCGTGCTTATGGACATCACCATGCCGCAGATGGAGGGCATCGAGGCCGTCGAGCGCATCGTGCGCCAGCACAGCGACGCGCGCATCGTCATGGTCTCCTCCGTCGGCTACCAGGAAAATATTCTGGCCGCGCTGCAAAAGGGCGCGAAGCATTTCGTGCAGAAGCCCGTCAAGCCCGAAGTGCTCTACGAAATTCTCCGTTACGTTTTGAGCGATGATCCCGTCGCCGCCGGTGGCCCGGGCATCCTCGCGGGAGATCGCGCATGAGAATGGAACTCATCCAGCCGTTTATCAATGCCGCCGACGCCGTTTTCTCGGAATGTCTGCAGGCGCCCGCGAAAATCATCGATCTCACCATGGACGAAGACGACTATCGTCGCAAAGGTTTCGCCGCGCTCATCGCCATTCGGGGTGATATCGAAGGCCGCATCATTCTCGATCTCTCTCCTGAAGTGGCCATCAAGGTCGCCAGCCACCTCGCCGGCACCGAACTCCCTGCCAGCGAGCAACTCGTGCGCGAAACCGTCTGCGAACTGGCCAACATGGTTATCGGCAACTCTGTAACGCTGCTCAACGACCAGGGCTTCCGCTTCAAAGTATTTCCCCCGGAAATTCACGACAACGAAACCGGTTTGTCTAGTTCCGTCGACACCGAAGCCATGGTCTTGGGATTGGAAACGCCTTGTGGCCCGATCTATCTGAACATCGCCATGCACTACCTGCATCGCCGCGCTCGCGAGCGCGAAACTGCCGCGACGCTCGACTAACTTTTCGGAAAACAATTTAGCTTCAGGAATTCGGGTCGCTAGGATTCCGGATGTACGCTACGCCGTGTTTATACAATCCCGCGGAGGGGATCACCACGGAAAACACAATCCGCACCGGCACAAAAATCGTACTGCTTCCCGGCGTAAATGGCACCGCCACTTCGATGCGGGTCCCTTGAGGATACTGATTGCGGCTGCGAAAGCTCAAGCCGCCCTTCGACAAGTCCTCGCATACCGCCACTTCCTCTTCAAACCCACGCCGCCGGATGCACGCCAGCACCCGCGCCTTCACTCGCGCCTTCTTTCGCCGCGGAAAAATTCCGTGCTCCACCGGCACGACCGCCGCCTCGGGTAACGTCGCTTCCATCTCCGGTTGCGCTTCGATCCAGATCGATGGCGCGCTGCACTGCCCGCAAATGCGCGCCACGCAGCGCCGCATTTCGAACGCTTTCAACTCCATCGGACTTAGGTACACCACTTCCCGCCGATGGCAAAAGCTGCAGTCCATCAAGAGACGCGCAACGGCCTCCGCTGCTTGGTGCGGAGCAGGGAACTCGATTCCCCAGAAATCCGGCCGGGCCTCCAGGATGTGGAACGCGTAGAGGTAACCCTCCGGTTCCTGATCGATCTCCGCCACCACCCTCGCGCGGGTCGACTTCCAGGTGTCCCCGTCCTCTTGTCGCCGCAGCGTTAATTCCTGCCCCGCTGGCAGCTTGTCCGGCAGCCGCAGCACTCCGCCATTCCGGCTGACCAGCAATGTATGCGCATTCCGCTTCAGCGCCATGCCCCCGGCGGCAAACCACGACGCCTCCACGAGCACGCGCAAGCTCACACGATCACTTTGCCGGAGTCCATCCAGTCCCATGAGTCCGTTCGCCTGACAAAAATTTACCTCTGCAGAATAACATCCGTGTTTGCTCTAGGTTAGAGCTCCGCTAACCGGCTTTGTCGTAGCGGCTAATAACCCGCAGTTGCGGTCAAATTTCGCAAGTGAGCCTTCCTCTATTAGCTTTTTCGCATTAACCACCCGCGGATTTATGACTTCTTCCAAAATTCCACGAGACAATGTTTCCAACGGGGGGGAAGTCTTCGGCGCAGCCATCGCCTGCGCGAATCCACACGATTGTGAGTAACCTAATCATCATGGAAGATCGTTCCGCGGCTCCTTGGCGCTCCGTCACCGCTCGCGACCGTCGCTATTCCATTCGCTACCCGTTTGCCGCTGATGCCGAATTGCTCGACCTGCAAACCGGCGCCAAAGCGCGCGGCGTTACGTCCGACCTCTCCATCGGCGGCACCTTTGTCTGCTGCACCAAATCCTTCCTGGTCGGCTCCCGCATCCGCCTGGTACTCACCCGCAAGGAGCAAATCCTAGAAGCCCTCGCCGTCGTGCGCATCTCCAAGCCTCGCATCGGCATGGGTATCGAATTTCTCGACATGGTCGCGCCCCGCGATCAAATTCTCTTCCGCTGGATCGAACAACTCCGCCGCAAGTAACGCTACGGTCGTCCCAGATATTGAGGGGAATCGAAAGTCAGGGCCGCGTGTCCAGCGGGTGTTTGCTCTTCTCGTAAAATTCGTTCTGCAATTTCAAACTCTCATCGTCCGCTTTGGCCGCGCGGATCGCTTCGGTGATCGCGTTGATCCACGCTTTCATCTCAAACTCCCCCAACTCTTTCGTCGCCAGCGCGCCTTCGCCCGAATAGTGATTTGGAAACCGCGCGTACCACCAGATTCCCGTGTACACATCCTTGGGCAGATTCACGCGTTTCTCATCGCCGCCGGACTCGCTGGCCGCCCGGTCCATGTGCACCAGGTCCGGATGCGAAATCATCAGCCCGGACGTCTCCGTCTGCCCTGCGTGCATATCCAGCGCATCCTTTTTCACCGGGCCGCCCTTCGGCGCGTCATGACCCCATTGCACGTACACCACGTAATCGTGCGGCTTGTCCAGTTGCGACTGCGCAAAGAAGGGCAGCAGACTCTCATTGCCGCCATGCCCGTTCACGATCACGATTTTCTTGCAGCCGTTTCGCGCCATCTCGTCGGTGGTCTCCTGCAACAGGTTCAGTTGCATTCCCCGGCTGTACGCGATCGTCCCGGCCTCGTGCTTGGCCTCGAAAATTTGCCCGAAATAATATTCCGGGAACACCACCGCATACTCCTGCTCCGCCGCGTGCAACGCCGCGTAGCGAACATTCAACAAATCCGTCCCTAGCGGCAAATGCGGTCCGTGTTTCTCCAGAATTCCAAACGGCAACACGCACGTGCCCTTGGCCTGCGCAATTCCCGCGCGAAAATCTGCAGCTGTCAACTCCTCCCAATGCACCGAAAGCTTCCCCTGCCCGCGCGCTCCTTGCGCCCCGAGCAGCAGCATCACGGCGAAAACCATCAGTATCCGTTTCATAAATCGCATTCCTCCAGGCCCACGCATTCTAATCTGCCGCTAACAACAGCGCACCATTAAATCGGTCAGGAAAACAGAACAGGGAAGTGGGGTAGGCTGGAAACTCTGCAAGTCGAATCGCAGAAATTCGACTCAGGAAATATGAATTACTGGGTGTCTTCTTCGCTGTCGACTTTTCCCAGCGCCTCTAGAAGTTGTCCGTAAGCAGCCCGCCGCGTAATCCCGCGCTCCTTCGCCGCCAGCTTCAGCGCATCTTTGCGATCCAGCTTCGCCTGCCGGATCAACTCATCCACGCGCTCCGACAAGCTCTGAGAGGAATCGGCATTCGAACGTGCTTCCGCAGCGTCCTCCGGTCCGACCAACAAGGTAATTTCTCCGCGCGCGGGCCGCTCCTCGAGCGACACGCTCAAGTCGGAAAGTTTCCCACGCCGAAACTCCTCATGCAGCTTGGTCACTTCGCGTGCCAAGCACGCCGGCCGGTCGCCCAAAATCTCCCGCGCGTCCGCGATGGACTCCGCCACCCGGTGCGGCGCCTCATAGAAAATAATTGTCCGGTCTTCAATGCGCAGCCGCTCCAGGGCCCGCCGCCGTTCGCCGCTGCGCGACGGTAAGAACCCCACGAACAAAAATTCCTCGTTGGGCAAGCCCGAAGCCGAAAGCGCCGCGAGCAACGCCGACGGCCCCGGTATCGGCACAACTGGAATCTGATGCCGCAGACACATGGCCACCAATCGGTGACCCGGATCGGAAACCAGCGGCATGCCCGCATCCGACACCAGCGCGATCTTTGCGCCCTGTTCCAGCGCTACCACCAGTTCCGC
>DATCOK010000308.1:0-3097 GCA_036564765.1 Candidatus Acidiferrum sp.
AGTCGTAGCCAAACCACGGCACGCTTTGGACCAAGCGCCGGGCACTCAGCGCTTCGTAGCCCATCGGGCCGCCATTATGCTTTTTCGCCGCGCTCAAAAGTATCTCCCAAGCCCGCGGCAGATCTGCGCGAATCACCAAAAACTCCGCCCCAGCCACGTCTGCTGGCGAACGCTTGATCACGCGGCAGGGAATCGCGCTTCCTGAATCTCCGGAGTTCAACGCCGCTTCGCTCCAGCCCAATTCCTGCATCGTTTGCAAGTCGATGCCGGTAAGTTCCTGCGTGACCAGCGCCGCCTTTGGCCCTTCAATCGCCAGCGTACCGAATTTGTCGGACTCATCCGTGAGCGTAACGTCGTCCATGATGATGTACTTTTCCAAAACCTCCACGAGTCGCTCGCGAACCATGAGGTAAGAAACGCAGAACAGCCGGTCCGTTTCCGCGAACGTGTCGATCTCCGCAAGTATTCGACCCTGCGCGTGCAGCAGCAGGGAACCGATACCTTGATGGGCCGCCAATTCCTTGATGTTGTTCGTGAGAATCGCGTTCAGATACCGAACGCGATCGGGCCCGCTGAACGCGAAATAGGCGCGATAATTCTTATCGATCAGCGCTACGGTTTCGACGGCGAATCGCTGCTCTTCCCGCAGGTTGGCCCAATAGTTCGGCAAAGCGCAACCGAACCATATGCCCATGCTGGCTCCGGCGGCGCGATGTGCCGCAGCGAGCGGCGTTTCTAGAACCGGTTCTGAACTTTGCGTATCCATTACAGCTAGTCTAGCAAACTGTCTCTCGTGCCATTTCCGAGGCATGCCGGGACAAAGTT
This sequence comes from Candidatus Acidiferrum sp., assembly GCA_036564765.1. GTDB lineage: Bacteria > Acidobacteriota > Terriglobia > Acidiferrales > UBA7541 > Acidiferrum. The sequence goes on from DATCOK010000308.1 coordinate 826, forward strand.
TGCGAATGATATACTGATGCAGAAGCGAACGAGCCGATGGAAGAAACATCCACCAAGAAAAACGCCGCCCCAGCGCAGGACCTGATTCATCTAACCATTCCGGTGGGCATGCTGCAGTGCAACTGCACCATCGTCGGTGATCCAGTAACCCGCGAAGCGCTGGTGATCGATCCCGGCGACGAAGTGCACCGCATCCTGGACCTGATCGGCCGCCACAAACTCAAAGTCCAAGCCATCATCAGCACCCACGCCCACATCGATCATGTCGGCGGCCTCAGCAAGATGCACCAATACACTGGCGCTCCGGTGCTCATGCATCGCGAGGATTTGCCCCTTTACCAGGCCATGGATATGCAAGCCGCGTTTCTCGGTATTGCCGCGCCGGAGGTTGGCAGCGTCGACCAGTTGCTCACCGAAGGCGACGCGCTGCGCTGGGGCGCGTTCGAGGCGCGCGTGATGCACACGCCGGGACACACTCCGGGCAGCGTCTGTCTCTACGTTCCCAAGGAAGCCGGCGCCATCACCCTCGCGGCTCCGCAACTTTTCGCCGGAGACACCTTATTTGCCGGCAGCATCGGGCGCACCGATTTATGGGGCGGCTCGCTGGATCTCATCATGGATTCGCTGCGCGACAAGTTGATGCAGCTGCCCGACAGCACCGTCGTTCATCCCGGCCACGGGCCGCTCACCACCATAGGCCAGGAACGCTATTCCAATCCGTTCCTGCAATCCTGATCGACCGCCGCGAGGCGAAACTCTAAGGACACCGAGCAGTTTACGAACCAGCTGATTCCTTTTTCTTTCGCAACTCTTCCATCACCGACTGGAGCAGCTCTTTTGCGTGGGTCAGTTCCATCGAAATGATCCGCAAATCCATCGCCGGAACCATCGGATTGCGCTGGCTGGTGCAGTACACCCCGTGCTGGCCGACCAGCACCAGAGCATTGGTCAGCCGGTCGAGCGAAACCGCCAGGCGCCCGCGTTCCACGCCAAACATCTGTTCGTAGCGCTCCAACTCCTCTTGGTGTTCTGAAAACGCGCTCATCATTCCTCTTCGTCAAGCCTATTCACAGACTGCAAATCGCCGCTTGCGACGTAGCAAACCAAGCACACCAGCCGTGCAGCAAACTTTACCCCATGCTTGGTCCATTCCATAATTCGCTTAACCCGCCAGGCCGTTCTCAACCAGCGGGCTTCCTCACCATGACCTGTTGATGAACGGCAGCACCCCGGTTTCCCAAGGCTTGGGAGGAGACGGGCTGGAGCGCTAGACCATGCGACGTTCGGACCTTGTGCAGCACAAAGAGCGGGAAAAGCCGGGCATCACCCGCACCTCTCAAATCGTTTTTGGCGAGAGGCAGCACCTCCTACGCGTGCTCGATTCCCTCGAAGGCTCGGCGTTGCAGATTGCGCGCATGCAGCAGGAGCGCCGCACTCTCGAAGAACTGATCCATGCGCGCACCCGGGAATTGAACCAGATCAATACCGCGTGGGATGAAAAAATTGGCCTGGTGCTGAGCGCCGATGCCAAGCCGGACATGCTCGAGAAACTGGTCAAGCAAGCGCCCGAAGAAGACTTTTACCTGCTGCGCCTGATCAGCGAGCACCCCCGCGCCAATTCCAAAACGTTGAATAAGCTGGCCAAGCATCCTTATGCCGCCATTCGCGAAAACGTGGCCCGCCATCCCAACGCCGATGCCACCACGCTCACGTGGCTCAGCAAGGATCGCAGCCAGCCGCTGTGGTACCTGGTAGCTTTCAATCCCAATACCCCCAGCCCGCTGCAACGCCGCCTGCGCGACCGGCTGAAGCGTCTCGGCGAAAGCCAGCCGACCAAGTAATTTTCTTAGTTTTCCGAAATTCACCCGTACTACCGCTGCGCCTTCGCGCCTTTCCGCCGTCCGATACATTTCTGCGTCAAAATAATCGCCGAAACATGCATGATGTACTCCGCGGAGGGGCGCTCTTGCAGGACGGGAAGGCGGAATCACAACTGTTTCGCGCGCTGCGATTCGTGCGCGCAAATCTCCCCGCCATCGCCGCTGTCTCCGCGGTCGTATTAGTCCCGTGTTTCTGGCACCGCCGGATCGAGGCCGGCGATCTGCCCAGCCACGTCTACAACGCCTGGCTGGCGCAGTTGATCCAGCAGGGCAAAGCGTCCGGCCTGTACACCGTATGGCAATGGACCAACGTGCTTTTCGATTTTCTTCTACTCTTTTCCTCAAAGCTGCTCGGTTTCGTCGCCGGGCCAACCGTAGTTGTAGCATTCTGC
>DATCOK010000309.1:0-1977 GCA_036564765.1 Candidatus Acidiferrum sp.
TCCGTGCCCTCCACAACGATCAGCGCGCCGGGATACGCCCGGCTGGGCACGGGCCGGCCCGGTTGCGGCAACGTGGATTTGCTGGCTTCGGTGCGCGGCTTTTGCAGTACTTCCTGGTTTTCCATGAATTGGTCGTTTACGCTCGGCTGCGATGGGTGATCGCGGTGATTCTATTGTCAGATTGTTACAAAAACATTACAAGCTGGTGCCAACCAGGCGGAGCGCCACAACTCCCATTTAGAAGATGCTCACTTTTATGCGTAAAAATTTCGCCGGGTTCTGGCGGAATTCCCCGATGAGCAGCCGCAAATCCCCGGTCAGACCCGCCAGATTGTCGTACAGTTTCGGATCGGAGAAAAGTTTTCCCGCCGTGGTGGTGTTGTCGTTGAGCTTATTGGTCGCTTCCGCCAGATTCGAACTGGTGGCGTTCAAATTATTGTAGAGCGCGTCGTCATTGGCGAGCTTGCCGAGGCTGCCTTTACCAGCGCGCACATCATTCAAAACCGCATTGCCATTGGCCAACGCTTGCTTGGCTTCGTCATATAGCGCCGGATCGTTCAGCAATTTCGCCAGCGTGCCTTTTCCGCTGCGCACATCGGTAACCAGCCCGTTGACGTTGTCCACGCCTTTGTTGACCTTGTCGTACAGCTCATCCGAATTAACCAGCTTCCCCAACGTGCCCTTGCCCGCCTGCACGTTGGTCATCATTTTGTCGCTCTTGGTTAGCACGCTATTCAAATGGTCGTAGGCCTGCGGATCCATCAGCAATTTTCCGATCGTGCCTTTGCCTTCTTTCACGTCATTCAAAATTTCCTGCATGGAATCCGACAGTGCTTGCAGACTGCTGAGCACTTCACGAATCTCCGACGCGGGCACTTCCTGCCCGTCGGTCAGCGGCACGCCGGTAAATCCGCGGGAAATGTTCACATATTTATTCCCGAGCAAACCCTCGGTTACCAGACTCGCCGCGGAGTCCGTCAAAATATCCGACTGGTAGCGCCGGTCCAGGCGCATCACCACCTCAATGTTTCGGGCTTTGCTCGGCGACTTGCCCTGCGCTCGCGGCACTAGCGTGATGGACTCCACGTTGCCCACGTCCACGCCATCCACGCGCACCGGCGCGCCATTCGCCAGTCCGGACACATCCGCCTGATAAGTCTTCAGCCGGTACTTTGGCCCAAGCACACCTGCGCCGGTCACGTAGAAAATTCCCGCCGCCAGCACAAACAAGCCGACCAGCACGAATAGTCCTACGCGTAGCTCTGTCCAGGTGAGTTGCTTACGCTGGGCCATTGCGACTCCCCTCCCGAGTCAGGCAACAAGACTACAGCAAATTCAAACCAGAAATCGGCGCAGATATGGATCTTTGGATGCCGCAATCTCCTGCGGGTCACCTTCAAAATAGATTCGCCCGTCCTTGTACACCATGAACCGCGTGGCCGCCGGCGTCCCCCCCCCTCGCGTCGCAGATTCCGCTGGGTTGATGCGCACTACCTCTTTGGAATTTTTGTCGAAGCGAAAATTGGCCAGCGCAAATCCATCCTGCAGCCGGTGCGTCGCCAGCAGTGCAGTTACCCCGAACACATCACGCAAACGCATGATAAACGTGATGATCGTTTGTGAAGTCACCGGGTCGAGCCCGGCGGTAGGCGAATCGTACAGCACAATATCCGGCCGATTGATCAGCGCCCGCGCGATCGACACGCGCCGCCGCATCCCGCCCGACAATTCCGATGGCAACTGATCGGCGGTGTGCTCCAGTTCCACGAATTTCAAAGCCTCCGCCACGCGGGGCTCAATCTCTTCTTCTTTCACGCGCTCTTCCCGCAAGCGAAACGCCACATTTTCGCCCACGGTCATGGAGTCAAACAGCGCGCCTTCCTGAAATACAAAGCCGATGCGCTCGCGCAGTTGCAGCAACTCCTTTTCCGACATGGCGGAAACTTCCTGGCCGAGAACAGACACCGTCCCCCGCGT
>DATCOK010000310.1:0-2785 GCA_036564765.1 Candidatus Acidiferrum sp.
CGGTCATGCCTTCGGAGACCGCCTGGCGATAGATACCGTTCAAAAAGGCATTACCTTCCGGACCAAAGAACAGCTCGCATCCACCGATGCTGACGCTCATGATGGGCGCGAGGCGGTTGTCGACGATGTGCGCGAGAGAAAGATCAAAGCCGTTGGTGCTGGCGGTGGACGCAGAAGTCACAAATTTGATGTGGGCGTGTGGAGCGATGGCGCCGGACCATTCGATGTCGAGGTCGGCTTCTTCTTCGGCGGCGCTGAAAGCGATGATTCCGGGATCGATGCCATTGATGATGAGTTCGGGATCGTTGTCGGGCAATTCGAAAATGCGGCGGAAGGTGCGAATGTCGGAGAGCTGCACGCGGGAGTCCGCGCCGACGACGGCGATGGAAACGCCCGAACCGTTGATGCCCTCTTTGAGAAGAGGAGCGGTGTTGTAGATGCGCGACCAGTCTTCCGGAGCGATGAAGTGAAACGTTTCACCGCCATTGTTCAGGGTGAATTCGGGATTTACGGATGCGCGTGAACCTTGGCCGGCAGGCCGGCTAACCGAGATGGTGCGCTTGAATTCTCCGGTGGTGGCGTCGCGTTGCAACTGGATCAACCTGCCGTGAAAGGATTTTTTCGGGAAATTGTGGAGGGAGAGCACGCCGTGAACGGCGGGAGTCAGGGCCTTGGGTATAGAAATGTCGGTGGCGTTGGCGATGCGCTTTTCGCCGTCGACGACATAATGATGAATTTCCGTGTGAAAGGCTTTTTCGACTTGAGCCGCGGAGCCGGAGAATTCGACCTATTGGCCGCCACGGGCGAGAGACGAAACTTCAAAGCCAGACTGTTGCAGCCAGACGGTAATTTTGTGGAGGTCTTCCCTGGTGGGGCCGAACTGCCCGGCGAATCCCTCCGGAGTGAGCCACTGCTGGTATTGCGCAGAGCCGCGGTCGTGTTGCGCGTCGATCAGTTTGCGCAAGGCGGTTTCCTGCTCGAGGCTGGGTTTGAGCAACAGCATCATGCGCCTCATGGGCAGCGCGGCGTCCACGCGACCACGGTCGTTGCGAGGAGATGCTAACGGGTGATGAGAATGAGGTATGCGCGTGAGATCGCGGTCGCTGATGGCTTCGCGGATGCGCGGCGAGTCATCCTTCGTGACGGGAGCAGTTGCGACAGGTTGTTGTGCTTGAAGATTCAGCGAGAAAACGAGGGAAAGAGCCAAAGATACAGTACCGCAGGAAAAACCCGCCCGGAAGGAACCCATAGAATTTGCACACCCCGAAGTTTGATGGACATCTGATGCCTCGCTCTTCTAAATGCTGTGCGGCGGAGTGTCAAATAAATTGGCGCTGATTTAGACCATGTAGGCATAAACAATATGTTGTTTATCCCGGTATGCAGTGGAGCGGGTCGATTTGATCAAGTGGAGAACCGATTGAGCGGAATTGGAGGAAGGGACAGCAGAACTGAATCTACGCCGGCCTAATTTTTGGATTTAGCTCTGGACTTAGAAAGCTTATCGAAATCCTTCATAAAAGTGCGTAGACCGGATTTCGAGGTGATCTTGGTGTAGCCGGCGGAGAGTTGCTGCTTGTAATGGTCGAGGGAAAAATCGAAGGGGTCGCGGGGATCCATATCGATCAGAATCAGGTCGACGTCGGCCATGGTGAGCTTACCGAAGCGCAGGCGGTTGTCGCGGAAGAGCATGTAGTTCCCTGCTTGATGGAATTTCAGAGGGGTATTTTTTGCGCCGAAGTTCAGCACCAAGTTGCCGGCTTCGAGGCGAATGGCGGAGACTTTTCCCTCCAGGTGCGGCGCGGGAAAAACGACCGCGGGATCGAGAATCAGATCGTCGCCGCTGGCCTGGATGCCGGGCACCTTGCCATTTTTGATGAGGTCGGCCATTTCCACGTTGAAGAGATTCATCAGGCCTTTTACGGGGAGGTGCAGCGCTTTGACTTTGCCAATGCGGAGAAAAATTTTTCCATCAGGAGTGGGACTCAAGAAGCCTTCGGATTCGAAGGGGATGACGGCTTTCTCGTGGAGTTTGCCTTTCATGAGCAGTCGGCCGTTTTCGATGGTCATGGAAATGTCGCTGAGCGGCGATTGCTGGCCGGTAAACACCGAGGTGTTGAAGATGTTGGCAAGATCGGGGGCGGCGACGGCGATTTCCGCGGAGGCTATACGCAGATGGAAGGAGTCTTTGTCGTCGAAGACCGGAAATTCGGCGGGGCTGACGGGGATTAATTCTCCGATAAGGTTGCGGATGTTAACGGCGGCGGTGGTGGAGTAGTGATAGGTGACGTTGTGCATTTGCGTTTCAACGCCGATGTCGTGGGTGGAATTGCCTGCCGGTGACTGTGCGCTCGCGAGCGTCGTGATGAGAAACAGGAGAGCGATCATCAGGAGGGAACAGCGGGCCACCGTGGAGATGGGGCGGGTACGCTTGGGAACCAATGGGGGAATCCTCCGCGAACTACTGTGGAACAGATTGCAGCAGGGCCGGAGCGTTTTTCAGCATAGCCGTGCTCATAGAGTGCATAAGTGAGTCGGCATAGCGAGAGAAAATTGAATCTGCTAGACTGGCGCGGCTTTGAGACCGCGAACACGTCGAGAGTTTGTGGCGAGCAGCGTCTCGCTGGCGGGCGGCGTGATGTTGTTCGGGAAGTTAGATCCGAGTTGGGCGGCAGTGCCGCAACCCGATATGCATTTTCCTTCGGGGGCGCGGGAGCGGATTGCGGTTGCTTCGTACCCGTTCCGAGATTTTGTGGCGGGGCGCAAGGATGCGGCGGGCGGGGGC
>DATCOK010000311.1:0-11010 GCA_036564765.1 Candidatus Acidiferrum sp.
GATCTGTTGCGGCGCGCCGCCGTTGTTCTGAAGACCCGCGGCCGCACCAGAACCTTGCGAAGCCTGAACGCCGAACAATTGCGGTGAATCCGAACTTTGCGCCGATAGCGGCGTGGAAGTCGTCACCGGCGGCCTCAACACATCCGCGATCGGCGTCACCCCAGCGATCGGCTCCTTTGTAAACACGCCCAACTTGAGCGAAAGCGCCCCCGCAAGTTTCCCGCCTAAATACACGGGGCTCCCGCTCATGCCCGCAACCACTCCGGTGTGCTCGACCTTCGGGCCCTTCAATTGCACCAGAATTATCGATTGCGTAGGTCCCAGAAAATTGGGCAGGACGCCCAGCACCTCCAGGTCAAACCTTTCGACTTGGTCGCCTGTGAATATCGTGTATGCGTACCCCTGCATCCCCACGCGAACCTCGGATAGTGGAAGGGTGTCGGGAGGTTGTTGCGCCAAACCGCATCGCGGCATCGCCAGCGCACTGGCGAGCGCGAGAATGATTAACCAGATGAAGCGAATCCTGCGGGGATTGGACTGGTGAAATTGCTGCGGCAACATGAACAGCCAATGATACGCGGCAGGAAACGGCGGCGCAATCGAGCCGCGCCAACCGCCAGCAACTGCGCTACCGGCTCATTCACCAATCGCAGCAATCGCTATATCGGCCGCCGCTTTAGAGATATGCTGCAAGAACATTTGTTCTAATCCTGGATGGGGAAGTGGGTGAAAGATGCGTGCGATTCACATTCGTATGACTCTAGCGGCGATTCTGCTCGCCGCAAGCTGGGCCGCTGCCCAGAAAGATGCTCAAGTCAAACTCCCCGCGCCTCCCGAAACTCCCGTGCGCGACGTCAAAGAAACATTCTTCGGCACCGAAGTCACCGACCCCTACCGCTGGCTCGAGGATTTGAAAAGTCCCGAAGTGACCTCCTGGATGCGCGCCCAAAACGATTACACCCGCGCCGTCCTCGACCGCATCCCCAATCGCGACAAACTCCGCGCCCGCATCGCGCAGCTCGATGACGCCGGCACCCGCGTCAACGGCCTGCAATCCTTCGGCGGCCGCTGGTTCTACCTCAAGCAATCCTCCGGCGAAGACAATCGCAAATTATTCGTGCGCGATGGCGCGGCCGTCCTCGAGCGTTTGCTCCTCGATCCGCAAACCCGCACCGCCAACGGCGTGCATTTCTCCATCGATTATTTCCAGGCTTCGCCCGATGGCAAGCTCGTCGCCGTGGGAATTTCCCCGGGCGGCTCGGAAAACAGCGTGCTACACGTTCTCGACGCCAGCACCGGCCAGGACGTCGGACCCAGCATCGATCGCGCCCAATTCGGCGCGGTCTTCTGGCTGCCCGGCAACCGCAGTTTTTTCTACAACCGTCTCCGCAAGCCCGCCGCCGATGACCCGCGCACCAGCTACTACCTCAACAGCAAAGATTTTTTGCATCACGTAGGAGACGATCCCGAAAAAGACGTGCCCATCTTCGGCAACGGCCTCTCCACCAGCGTGGCCATCAACGACAGTGACTTTCCCTTCGTCTCCGTGCCCGCTGGCTCCAAATACGCGTTCGGCGTCATCGCTCACGGCGTGCAAAACGAAATCACTCTCTACGTCACCAGCCTCGCCAGCCTGCACGATGCCACCGCCTCGTGGCGAAAAATTGCCGATACCGGCGACGAAGTCACCGGCTTCGATATCCACGGCGATCGCGTTTTTCTTCTTTCTCACCATGAAGCGTCACGCTTCAAAATTTCCGAGGTCACGCTTCCCAAGGACGAGGTTTCTCACGCGCGCGTACTGATGCCCGCAACGGACGCCGTCGTCACCAATATCCAGGCCGCCGCCGATGCGCTCTATGTACAAAAACTGGATGGTGGTCTGGGACGCTTGTGGCGGGTGCCCTACGAGGGCGGAACCGCAACGAATATCAAGTTGCCCCTCGAAGGCGCCATTCAAGAAATGTTCGTCAATCCCACCGAGCCGGGCGCCTACGTGCGCGTCGCCTCCTGGACCAAGTCGTCGCTCATCTATCACTACGACTCAAAAACCCACGCCCTTACCGACACCAAAATCATTCCGCCCTCGCCCGTCGATTTTTCCGGCATTGAATCGGAGGAAGTAAAGGCCAAGGCCCACGACGGCACCATGGTCCCGCTCTCCATCGTTCACCAGCGCGGACTAAAAATGGACGGCTCGCATCCCACCCTGCTGCACGGCTACGGCTCCTACGGCATCACCTACGACCCGGCCTTCGATCCTACTTCGCTCGCGTGGCTCGAGCGCGGCGGAGTCGTCGCCGTGGCCCACGTGCGCGGTGGCGGCGAGTACGGCGAAGACTGGCACAACGCCGGGCGTAAGGGCACCAAGAAAAATACCATCACCGATTTTCTCGCCTGCGCGCAGTACTTGATCGACCACAAATACACTTCGCCGCAACGTTTGGCCGGCGAAGGCACCAGCGCCGGAGGCATAACCATCGGCGGAGCTATTACCGAGCGTCCCGATCTCTTCGGTGCGGCCCTCGACAATGTTGGCATGTCCGACGATTTGCGCGCCGAACTGCAGGTCAATGGCCCGGCAAACATTCCGGAGTTTGGCACGTCGAAGAATGCCGACGACTTCAAAAATTTGCTGGCCATCAGCGCGTTTCATCGCGTCAAGGATCGCACCGCCTATCCCGCCGTGCTGCTGACCACCGGCATCAACGATCCGCGCGTCGATCCCTGGCAGATGAATAAGATGACCGCGCACCTGCAGGCCGCTACTTCCAGTGGCAAGCCCGTTTTGCTGCGTGTCGATTACGACGCCGGGCATGGCGGCATCGGCGCAACCAAGTCCCAACACACCGCGCTTCTGACCGATCAATATTCCTTTTTATTCTGGCAACTCGGCGATCCGGATTTTGCGGTCATCGATGCCACCGGCCAGCAAAAAACCGGAGGACAAAAATAATGCCGCAAGCGCTCTCGCGACGGCAATTTGTAGCTGCAGGAATAAAAGGCGCCGCGGTTGCTGCGGCCAGCAATTTTATGGTCTGCGACTCGCTGGCCCAAGGAGCCGCGACGGCAAACTCCAAATACACCCCGGTTTTTGCCGACCTCGATAAATTCGTCGAGCAATACATGCGCGCCATGAATTCCCCGGGCCTGACGTTGGTGCTCGCAACTCGCGAAGGCGTGCAACGCGTCACGACCTACGGCTTCAGCGATATCGAAACCAAAGTCGCCGTAAAACCAGATGAACTATTTCAAATCGGCTCCATCACCAAGTCATTTGTGACCAACTGCCTTTTGCAATTGCGGCAGGAAGGAAAGCTGGATCTCCACAAGCCTATCGTGGAATACCTGCCGTGGTTTCGCATCGACTCCTCATTCGCGCCGATTACCACGCATCACTTGTTGACCCACACTTCCGCGTTGCCGGGAATTCCGTCGCCGTTCCTTTCCGATCCGGCGGCCAAACATCGCGCCGCCGATCCGCCTGGCCAGTTTTTTCACTACAACAACACGGCGTTTGTGGTGCTGGGCCATCTGGTGTGGACCCTGGACGGGCGAGCGCTGCCCGAAGTCATCAGAAAACGTGTTTTCGAGCCACTGGATATGGTGCATAGCGAACCGGCAATTACTTTGGATATGCGCCCAAGAACGGCCAAAAACTATTCAGCGTTTCAGAATGACCGCCCATACACCCGCTTCGGAAGACTCGCGGAGGCGCCGGCGATTGTGTTGACCGAGGGGGCGGGATCCATCGCGGCGACCGCCGGCGACATGGGTTTATACCTACAAATGCTCGCCAATAAAGGCGTCGGGCCCAGGGGCGCCCTGCTTTCTCCCGAGAGCTTCGAGCTTTTCTCAACAGCGCACATCAAGGCGGAAGAGTTTGGGCCGACCGCCAGCTACGGTTATGGAATCGCAGTGGACACCCTGGATGGTCACAAAATATTGCGGCATACCGGCGGCGCGGTCTCCTTCATGTCCGCCATGCACGTCGACGTGGACTCCGGCGTTGGCGCGTTCGCTTCCATCAACGCCATGCAAGGTTATCGGCCCAATCCCGTGGCGCAATACGCCATGCAACTGATGCGCGCGCAGGACGAAAAGACAACTTCTCCCGCCGCGCCGAAGCTGCAGCCGGCGACCAGAGTGGAGAATGCCTCGTCGTACGCAGGGGTTTTCAAAAGTGAAAACGGCCAGCAACTCGAATTTGCCGCCGATGGCGACGCCTTATTTCTCGTTCACGGCGGCAAGCACATACCCTTGGAGGGCGGCGACGACTCTTTCAACAGCGGTCCCGGAGAGTTTGAGCGCTTCTCCTTCATGTTCAGCCGAGCCGATAAAAAAGACCCCCAAAGCCCCGTGGTCGAAGTCGGCTGGGGCCACGACTGGTTCATTAACGAAAAATACAAGGGCCCGCGAAAATTTGACTATCCCCAACAATGGAACGACTACGTCGGTCATTACCGTAACGAAAATCCCTGGGTGGGCAGCATGCGCATCGTCGTGCGTAAAGGGAAACTGCTTGCCGATGGCGCCACCCCGCTTGAACCAGGAGAAGGCGGCATTTTTCATCTGCGCGATGAAGAACACAGTCCCGAATGGATTCAATTCGGCGAAGCGGTCAACGGGAAAGTTATGCGTCTCAAATTTTCCGGGGAAGATTTGTGGAGAGTAATGGCCGACTGAACAGCCCCGGCCGCGGATCTAATCCATTTCGTTGTGCATCGCGAAGGTTTTATCCAACCCGTCTGCGTACGGGTAGACATGCACCATCCATCCAAAAACCGTCGGCATGAATCGCCCGCCGGCCGCGTCGCAAGCTTCTTGGGTCGCAATTGAACCTTGCAAGCCAAACTTGTTGAAATCCGCAGATTGCATTTCACTGTGCGCCGGCAGGCACAGGTTGGTGTGCAGATGCCAACTCGCCACGCTAAGCGGGACGCGTGCGTTCAATTGCTCCTCCGAGGCGCGCTTCGGCATGGTGTACATCGCGCCCACCAGTTCATATCCCTCCAAACTTTTCTTGTACAGCAGGGAAGTGGGTCGCGATGGATCGAAACTGAAAGCTCCCAGGAAGCCATTCTTATAATTGGTGAAGTGATATTCCGGTTGCGGAACGTTCGGCAGAAAAATCTTGAACCCATCGTCGAGCGCGGTGTGATAGTCGCGGTACTTTTCAATGCCGCTGCGCAGTTGCGCCACGATTTCATTGGCGCGCTGCACGTCGCCCGAAGTCCGCGGACGCGGCGCGGTCATATACATATGCAAACTGTGCGCGCTGTGGCCGCCGGAGCTCATCTCGTGTACCGCACCGGCTTCCACGGAATGCTCGCTCATGTCCATCCCCTGCATATTATCGGCAGCTGGTTGCGCGGACGCCGCCCCTTGCGCAGCCTCTGCCTGCGGAGCCGTCAGCTTGTGCGCCGGCATCGCCGCCAGCAAAACCCCCACGAGAAAAAGTGCGCCGAAGCCAATCCCCATTTTCGTAGCTATATGAATCGCAGTATTGCGGCCAGACATAACGTTCTCCTAATTTATGATACGTATGGCCAATCAAGAAGATTTCGCCGTATTCCGCAAAGTTGCCGCCAAAAAACTGTCCATTCGTACAGTCGTATCCGCAGCTCTCGCTCCGTTTCGATATGCCCGCAGCCGGAGTGTCCAGCGCAATGCACCCGGCGTGGTAAAATTCGCGCGTGAAAAAAGAAACCATTCAGCCGGCCAAAGCCATCAGCGGCGCTGTTGAACCGCCTGGCGACAAATCCATTTCGCACCGCTACGCCATGCTCGCGGGTCTTGCCGAGGGCACCAGCGAATTGCGCCACTTCGCCGCCGCCGTCGATTGCCACAGCACCCTCGCCTGCATGAAGGCGCTGGGCGCCGAAGTGAAAGTGGAAAAAGACTCCGTGAAGGTCACCGGGCGCGGTGCTCGGGGCTTGAAAAGCAGTTGGCGCGCGCTCGACGCCGGAAACTCCGGAACCACCATGCGCTTGCTCGCGGGAATTCTTGCCGGTCAGGAATTTACGACCAAACTCACCGGCGACGCCTCCCTGCAGAAGCGCCCCATGAAGCGCATCGTCGGACCGTTACGCCAGATGGGCGCTGACATCCGCGCCCGCGATGATAATTTCGCACCCCTCGAAATTCACGGGACGAAACTGAAATCCATCGAATACCAAATGCCCATGGCCAGCGCGCAGGTAAAGTCCGCCGTTCTCCTGGCTGGATTATTCGCCGATGGCGTCACCGTGGTCACCGAGCCGGCGCGAACGCGCGATCACACCGAACTCGCGCTCGAGGAATTTGGCGCCACCATCGAAAAGCACGGAAAGACCACCCGTATCCATCCTCTGCCGCGCGGCAACTCCAGCGAAGGAAAACTCCTCGCCAAATCGCTCGATGTCCCCGGCGATCTGTCATCCGCGGTATTTTTTATCGCCGCCGCTTCGCTGTTCCCCGAATCCAGCTTGCTCATTCATAACGTTGGCTTGAATCCCACCCGCACTTGCATCCTCGATCTCTTCGTCTCCATGGGCGCAGCCATCCAGATGCCCAATTTGCGCAGCGCCCACGGCGAACTCGTCGGCGACATATCAGTAAAAGGCGCTTCGCTGAGAGGTGGAGTGATCGAAGGCGAACAGATCGCTTTGCTCATCGACGAGTTGCCCATGCTCGCGGCCCTTGGCCCCTACACCGAAAACGGCATAGAAATTCGCGACGCTGCGGAGTTGCGCGTGAAAGAAAGTGATCGCATCGCCGCTTTGGCCGAAAATCTGAAGCGCATGGGCGCGAAAGTGGAAGAGCGCCCCGACGGCTTGCGCGTCGAAGGCCGCAGCGCCGGCAAGCTTCACGGCGCCGAGATCGACCCGCGCGGCGATCATCGCATCGCCATGGCCTTCGCGGTCGCGGGCCTGGCCGCGGAAGGCCCGACCATCATTCGCGACGCGGATTGTGCCGGCGTTTCCTACCCTACCTTTTTCGAGGATCTGAAGCGAGTGGCGGAGCGGTAGCTTAGTTTTCTTCGGCGTCGGGAATTTGCACCGACGTGTTAGGCGCGTGGGGCATGGGGACTCTGGGCGCTTCCGGAGGATGTGGCGGCGCGGAAAATTCGCCGTTGGTTCTGCGTAGGGCAATGTTCCCGTAACTCGTCTTCAGCGTAATTTTAGTCGCGCGCCCGTTCCCGTACTTTCCCTGCAGGTGATTGTCCCCGGAACCGCTGCTCGTTTTCGTAAGCCCCGGCCCGGAAAAATCCGAATCAATGTCGCAGGAATGACAGTCCGCGCTAATTTCGAAACTCGACGAACCCGGCAGGCTCAATGAAATCGCTGCATTCGCATCCGTTAACTCGATGTCATCTTTGGGCGGTGCGGAGAATCGCAATTCAATCTGTCCGTCGCGATTATCAATCTTGGCTTTTCCGCCCACGTTTTCTACGTTCACATCATAACGATTGGTGCGCAATTGCAGATTTCCCGGCGCATCCGCAATTTCCAGGTTGCCCGAGCCCAGTTCGAGGTGCCCGCCCAGTTGTGTCAGCGTCAGATCGCTGCGTTGCGAAATATAGCGCACCCCTTTGGCGATTTTGTCCGCCCGAATCGGCCCGTAGAATTCTCCATCGACCGTCAGGTTCCCCGTGGCGCTCGCCACATCCACTTCGCCGCCCTTGCCCGAAAGTTTGATGTCGCCCTTAGTGTCCGAAACTTTCACGTCCCCGTGCCGCATATCGATGTTCACGTCGCCGCCGGTGTTGCGCACATCCACGTCGCCGTTCTGGTTGTTCACCACCACCGCGCTCAGCATGTCGGAAACAACAATGTCGCCCTTTTCATTGCGAATGGTCACCGGCGATTTCTTCGGCACGACGATGTCCATGTCGAAGCCCAGCCGCGAATCGCCAGTATTCGACCCGCTCGGGCGAATCTCGTAACCATCGCCGTTCTGCACCACTTCCACGGAAACGCGCCCGGATATTTTCTGCGCGTCCTCTTCATTCCACGAGCGCACATTCTTTTTTCCCGACACACGAATTTCCGCCGTGTCGGAAGCCCGTACCGTAATATCCCCGCGTGTCGCGCGAATCGAAATGCGCGCGTTCGCCGGAACTGTCTTCGGCGCAACGTCCAAATCGTAGTCGTACGAATTTCTGCCAAAATCTCCAAAATCAATATGTGTCCCGGGGAACTTTTCTTTCACCGTGTCGATCGTAACGATCGCGCCCACCATCGCCAGCAATCCCAGCACTAGAAAAATTTCTCCCGCGGTGATCCGGGCCGCTCCCGGTTCGTCCCCGCGCGCCGAAGTCCGTTCCCAAAGCTTGATCACGCCCCAGAAAATAATGACCAGCGGCCACCAGTGCACAAAAATGTCGTGGAATTCAAAGCCGCGATAATTACGCAGCAACAGCAGCACGCCCAGCGTGATGAGCACCAGGCCCGAAAAAATTCCGCTGCTGCGTGGTCTGGCGTAGGCCATCGAATTTATCGGCCTTGACTCGAATACGTCCCTGCGGGAGGGGGCGGCGGAGGCGGTGGCACCTGACCAGGAGACGGAGGCACGGCTGCTACCGGAATGGACTCGACGTGTCCGTCCATCGGCGCCAGCGCCGCCGCCAGGCTGATCACCCCAATCACTACCAGAATCACGGGCCACATCTGCCCGAAATTTAAGCCGCTATGCGTCTGCTGCAGCAAAAACAGCACGCCGACCGTGATAATCACCGCGGGGCCCATCAAACTTCTTATGATGCAGCGGCGGCAATGACAACGCACTCGATCACTCATGGAATTAAACCTCAACTTTTTTCGCGTGAATCTCGTGACGCGTGATACTGAACCACGCAACGCAACTTCTTCGTCGCGTGTCCTTCTACGGATTCCGCCCCAGGCGATTACGGAACATCAGCACACCCACGCCAATCAGAATCAGCGGCCAAAAACGCTCTATCCGGTAGAACGGAAACCACGAGAAATTGTTCAGCAGAAAAAGTACTCCGATGCCGATCAGGATGATCGGACCGATGGGACGATCCTTGCTCCAGTTTTCCAAAGGATCTGCGGCGACTTCGCCATATTGCTTGGCTTTCGCCGTGCGCATCGCGTCAAACGCCATGTAAAACACAAATCCGGCAAGCAGTAAACTCAAAGCCACATCAGCACCGGAGCCGATGTCGCTGCTCAAGCCCACAATCATCGCCGCAAACACCACGATGTGAATCAGCGCCTTGTTGTATTCCCCGTTATAAACCGCGCCGAGCCCCGGAAATAATCCCAGCACAAACGCGATGCCCGGGCTGCTGCCGGGTCGCGCGCGAGCAGGAACACCTGCACCTACTGGAGGAACAACAGGCGGAACATACGATGCCGCCCCAGTTGCATACGGCGACGGGCCCGCTGAATACGGTGAAGCTGCCGATGACGACGGCGGCGCCGCAGCACCCAGGCCCACCGCTCCCGCCAGACACTCTTCGCAATACAACACATCGCGAACCGGCCGCGCGCACGTCGCACACAACGCTTTGCCGCAGTTCCGGCAGTACCCGATCGCGTCCACATCCGTATGGACGGCACACTTCATCGCATTCTCCTATCGAACCAAACCGGCCAGCTGGCGGCAAGCATCTGCACATTTCGCTCAATGCCGTTGGCGCGATTTTGCTGCTTGGGGGAAGAAGGATTAGTGCCGTCGGTCCGCCCGGGCTCCCCGTTCGGAGCGGGTTGCGTCCGCGTGCGGTCCTGCGCCGGAATCTGCTGCTCGTCCTGGCTCAGCCGCGACTGAATTTCATACACCACGCGAAGATCGCTGACAAACTTCGTCCCGCGCGCGTACACCAGATGCACCTGCCGGTCCGCGTTGCGGTAAATCGTCGTCGGCTTCAAATCCGCCAGCCGCGGCTTGCGCCACGAGAAGCCGGTCGTCGAAACCAGAATCAAAAATGTCGCCGCCACACTCGCAAATCCATAACCCACCCGCGGAGTGGCCAGCCCGCGCAGCCACCCGAGCGCCGCCCGCCAACCGGTCACCGTCTCCCGCGGCCCCAGGGTCTTGTCCAGAATGTTGTAAACCAGTCGCGCCGGCGGCTCGACTTCATCCAGCGAACGCAAATCCGTCAGCAGCAGCGAAACGTTGGCCACTAGCGGCCCGCATTGCGCACAAGCCGACACGTGCGCGTCAAACGCCGCCTGCTCCTCCGGCTGCAGCAATCCATCCAGATAATCGGTCAGCCGCGCTTCCGTCAGCTCGTGCGTCCAGCTAGGCGTGCTCATGATGGCCGCACTCCCATCTGTTGCAGTATGCGCGCCAGCTCGATGCGCCCGCGATTGATCCGCGACTTCACCGTGCCTTCCGGCACCGCTAAAGTTCGCTGAATTTCGCCATACTCCAGTTGTTGCAGGTCCCGCAAAATCACCGCTTCGCGCAGTTCTGGCGAAAGCTTGGTGAGCGCCGATTGGATTTGCAGACTGAGTTCTCCCAGCAGGGCCAGCTCATCGGGACGCCGTGCCGACGAAGCCTTGTTCTCCACCACCGGCATCGCGTCATCGAGCGAGTCGGTAACGCGGTCCCTCTTGGTGCGCCGGTAATGGTCAATCAATAGGTTGCGAGTCACGCTAGTCATCCAAGTGCCAAAGCCGCCGTAAGCCGACCGGTAGCTGCCCAAAGTCTTGTAAACCCGGAAGAACACATCTTGCGACAGGTCCTCGGCTTCCGCCGAATTACCCGTAAACCTGTAACAAATGTTATAGATACGCCGTGTATGGCGGCGCACAAGTTCCTCCCAGGCCGAACCGTCGCCCTGGAGGCATTGCTGGACCAGTTGGGCATCCTGCTCCAACGTATCATCAGCCTCAAAATCCTGCTACGGTGCAAGGGTGACCGCTTTCCGCTAACCGCAAAGCAGCCAATCTCGGCCTGCCATAATTGGAACGTAAACTGCGGGTAAAAAGTTCCCTACTGCAGCATTACCACGCTACGGAGCGAGCAACCGTAATGGCGGCATACTACTTCGCTAGCCCC
>DATCOK010000312.1:0-1750 GCA_036564765.1 Candidatus Acidiferrum sp.
GTGCGGGTCGGTATCATCGGCGTCGGCGGCCGCGGCACGGGCATGCTCGCCAATTTCCTGGCCATCGAGCACGTTCAGGTTAACGCCATCTGCGACGTGGTCAAAGAAAAAGCGGCGCATGCCCAGGAGTTGGTAGAAAAGGCCGGAGGCAAGCGGCCGACGCTTTACACCAGCAGCGATCACGATTACGAGAATCTCTGCAAGCGCGACGATCTGGATTTTATTTATATCGCCACGCCGTGGGACTGGCACGCGCCCATGGCCATCGCCGCCATGAACGCCGGCAAACACGCCGGCGTGGAAGTTCCGGCCGTGAACACGCTCGAAGAGTGCCAGGCGCTGGTCGACACTTCGGAGAAAACCCGCCGGCACTGCATGATCATGGAAAATTGCTGCTACGGTTACAACGAACTACTGGTGCTCAACATGATTCGCGGCGGCGTGCTTGGCGAATTGGTGCATGGCGAGGCGGCGTACATTCACGACCTGCGTGGCGAGATTTTCTCGGACAAGGGCGAAGGCTTGTGGCGCCGCGCTCCGCACACCACCCGCAATGGCAATTTGTATCCCACGCATGGCCTCGGGCCAGTGGCCAACTACATGGGCATCAATCGCGGCGACCGCTTTGACTATCTGGTGTCAATGAGTTCGCCGCAAAAAGGCTTTGAAGCCTACCGCGCGGCGAATATTCCGAAAGACAGCCCGAAGTGGAACGAAAAATACATCTGCGGGGACATGAACACTTCGCTGA
The DNA here is from genome assembly GCA_036564765.1 of Candidatus Acidiferrum sp. Lineage (GTDB taxonomy): Bacteria > Acidobacteriota > Terriglobia > Acidiferrales > UBA7541 > Acidiferrum. Next base: position 752 of record DATCOK010000312.1, read on the forward strand.
TTAAAACCGTTAATGGGCTGACCATCATGCTGCAACATGACGTCTCCAATGCGCGGCCGTACGATCGGATTAATCTGATCAGCGGCGTGAAAGGCGTTTTTCGCGATTACCCCGAACGCATTTTTGTGGACGGGCAGGCCGGCGAAGAAGCCTTCACCAGCATCGAGCCGTATAAACAAAAATACGCGCACAAGCTTTGGAAGGAACAGGGCGAAAACGCCGAGGGCCGCGGCCACGGGGGTATGGATTACATCATGGTGTATCGCCTGATGCAGTGCATGCGTGAAGGGCTGGAGCCCGACATCGACGTTTATGACGCGGCCGCGTGGACCGCGCCCGCGCCGCTCAGCCAAAAATCGGTGGCACAAGGAAGCGCCCCGGTAAAATTCCCGGACTTCACCCGGGGGCGCTGGAAGCAGCGCAATGGAGCGGCTCTGTGATCGCAGCGCCAGTCGCGCTGGAAGAACTTTCGGCATCGCCACGTACGGCGGCGTACAGCGCACCGGCCGCCGCTACACGCAATGTGGCGGTGGACGCCTATCGCGGATTCGTGATGCTGCTGATGATGGCCGAGGTGCTACGCTTTTCGGAAGTCGCGCGCTCGTTTCCGCAAAGCGGTTTCTGGAAATTTCTGAGCTACAACCAGAGCCATGTCCCGTGGGCCGGTTGCTCGCTGCACGACACCATTCAACCGTCGTTTTCGTTTCTGGTTGGCGTGGCGCTTCCCTACTCGATCGCCAGCCGCGCGGCTAAAGGAAAAAGCTTTGGCAATCAGTTGGTCCACGCCGCTTGGCGCGCCCTGGTGCTCATCGCGCTGGGAATTTTTCTGCGCTCCATGCACCAGCCGCAAACCTATTTCACCTTCGAAGATACCTTGACGCAAATCGGCTTGGGCTACGTTTTTCTTTTTCTGCTCGGTTTTGTGCGGGAAGAGAAATGGGTGTGGACCGCGCTGGGCGCCGTTCTTTTCGCGTACTGGCTGGCCTGGGCGTTTTACCC